>CAMDLH010000001.1 GCA_945901405.1 Bordetella parapertussis
GCCTCATGCTCATCCCAGGTTACCCACCGGGGTGCTCGCCTCCCGCCTGAAAGAGGCGGCGGGCCGCACCCCCGTGGATAACCTTTTGGCCGAGGTGACTCCCCCAAAAACCCGAAAAACCACCCACAAATACCCGTCACGAAGCGAAAAAGACATCCCGAACATGAATAACGACACTCGTATGCAAGCGTATCTCGACCGCGCTGAAATTCTCGCCGTGGTGCAAAGCTGGGGCCTGTTGCGCGACGAACACCGCTGGGACGAATTGCGCGCCTTGTATGCGCCCGATGCGCTGCAAACCACAAGCTGGGCGATGGGCACGGCCGAGGAGTTCGTCAACCGCTGCATCGAGGGCGCGAAGAAGCCGGGCGCGCGGCGCAGCATGCATTCGATAGGCGCATCGGCGGTCGAAATAAACGGCGACCGCGCCATCGCCGAGACGCGCCGCCTGATACTCACGCGCGCCGTGTTGCATGGCGTGCTGGTCGATCTGACGAACTATGGCCGCTCGTATGACCGCTTCGTGCGGCATCAGGGCGCGTGGAAATTAAAGCAGCGCAACGGCATTTATGAGCGCGACCGCATCGACCCGGTGGATTCGACGCAAAGCGTGAAGCTCGATGACGCCGAACTCGCGAAGTACCCCGAGGGTTACCGTTACCTCGCGTATTTGCAGGCGGGCGCGGGCGAGCGTATCAGCCCGAATCTGCCCACCTCGAACAGCCCGGAACTCGTGCGCCTGTATGCGGAAGGCCGCGCGTGGCTCAAGGGTGGAGCCACGGAATGACTGTCACGCGGTGCATTGCCTTGGCGGCCCTGTTGCTGCCACTGACGATATTCGCGCAACCCACGTGGAAGCCCGAGCGCGCGGTCGAGATCGTCGTCGGCACGGCGGCCGGCAGCGCGCCCGACCGCACCGCGCGGTTGATACAGGAAATTTTGCGCGGCAAAAATTTGATGACGGTTCCCACTACCGTGATGAACCGCATCGGCGGCGGCGGCGCCATCGGCTGGGCGCATCTTAATCAGCATGCGGGCGACGGACACTACGTCATGGTCGCCGCCGGCAATCTGTCGGTCGCGCACCTCACCGGCGCCGCCACCATCAGCCATCGCGATCTGACGCCCATCGCGTTGTTGTTTCACGAGTACGTGGTGATGTCGGTGCGCGCCGATTCACCGGTGAAGGATGGCCGCGATCTTCTGGCGCGGCTCAAGAAAGATCCTGCGTCGATGAGTCTTGCCGTTTCGTCCGTCGCGGGCAGTGCCACGCATATTGCCGCCGCGCTGGCGCTGAAGGCGGGCGGCGTCGATGTCAAAAAAATCAGAACTGTGGTGTTCGACTCCGCGCCCAAATCCTTGAGCGCTGTGATGGGCGGCCACGTGGATATCGCCGCGGGCAGCATGACGCAATCGCTGGCGCAGGCGCGCGCCGGCAGGACGCGCATCGTCGGCTACAGCGCGCCGCGCCGCCTCGGTGGCGCGCTGGCGGAGGTGCCGACCTGGCGCGAGCAGGGCGCGGACATGCATTTTTCCAACTATCGCGGCATCGTCGGCCCCAGGGACATGAGCGCGGCGCAGATCGCCTATTGGGAAAACGCGTTCGCCGAAGTGGACAAGGACGAGCGCTGGCGCGCCGACATCGAGAAAAATCTTTTCGACCGCGAGTTTCTGCGCGCCGCGGCGGCGCGAAAATATCTGGATGAACTCGCCACGCCGATACGTGCCGTGCTGGATGATCTCGGCCTGCTGAAATAATGTGCGCGGCGATCAGGTATGAAAGGTACGAAAAGTACGAAAGGAGAGGAAGGCATGAAGAGCATGGATAGGCGCGCCATGCTCAAGGCCGCCGCGGCGCTCGCGATAACCGGCGCGGCGGGCGGCATGGGCTGCGCTCAAACAGGCACGCGCGGTGGCGGCAATGCGTTGCCCGCGCGCGGCGAATTCGTGATTCGCGGCGCGATTATCCTGAGCATGGATGCGGCGGTGGGCGACTTCGCGCGTGGCGACGTGCATGTGCGCGACGGTGCCATAGTCGCAGTGGCGAAAGAAATCGCGGCGCCCGGCGCGACCGTGATCGACGCCGGCGGCATGATCTGCATGCCCGGCTTCATCGACACGCACTGGCATCTGTGGACGAGTTTTTTGCGGCCGATGATGCGCGTGGATGATCCGAAGCGCGGCTATTTTCCGGTGAGCAACGCGATGGGCCCCTACTACACGCCGCAAGACAGCTACGTCAGCGTGCGGCTGGGCCTTGCCGAGGCGCTGAGCGCGGGCGCGACCACCGTGCACAACTGGGCGCACAACATCGTCACGCCCGAGCACGCCGATGCCGAGTTGCGCGCGATGCGCGACGTGGGGCTGCGCGGGCGGCTGGCGTACGGCCCGGCGCAGGGCATGCCCAACGACAAGACGATGGATCTTGAGGGCCTGGCAAAAATAAAAAAACAGTGGATGCCCAACGACGGTATGCTGACGCTGGGCATCTGTTCGCGCAACGTTGGCGACTCGACCAATCTCATGCGCGGCAATATACCGGTGGCTATCGCACAAAAGGATTGGGGCGGCGCGCGCGCACTGGGGCTGCCGATCACCATGCACACATCGGGGCCGAGTCCGGTCAAGCTGCTGGAGAGCGCGGGCTTGCTGGGGCCGGACGTGCAACTGGTGCATCCGCTGCTGACCACCGCTGAGGAGCGAAAAACTCTCGCCGCGCGCGGCGTGAGCTACAGCATGTCGCCGGTGGGCGAATCGGGGCGTCCGGCGAGCGCGGGTGTCATTCAACTGGCGGAGCTGCTGGAAGCCGGCGTGAAAGTCAGCATGTCGATCGATCACACGGGTACTTACAACGTGGATTTTTTCCAGTGCATGCGCATACTTTACAATCTGCACAAACATCGCGTTGGTGATCGTGTGCGCGTCACGGCCGAGCGCCTGGTGCAACTCGCCACGCTCGACGGCGCGGTTGATCTCGGTATCGCGAACCGCACCGGTTCAATCACGCCGGGCAAACGCGCCGACATGATCCTGGTGCGCACCGGTGACATCAACATGGCGCCGATGGGCGACCCGTACGAAATGCTGGTCATGCTTGCGCAGCCGCGCAACGTAGATACGGTCATGGTTGATGGCCGCATCCTGCAGCGAGCGGGGCGCTTTACCGCGCTGGATCATGCGGAGGTGCTGCGCGAGGCGATAGAAGCAGGTGCGGCCTTGCGCGCACGCGCAAATTAGCGCTTAAAAAATATAATATAATCAACAAGTTACAATAGAATAAATTGAACATGCAAAACGTACCTGTAGTGAAGTTCGTGGCGAAACCGTTGCAATCCATTGAAGAAGTCGACGCGGGCTTGAGCGGCGCCGGCTACATCGCCAGCCGCCAGATTTCCACTGCGATTTATCTCGCGCATCATTTGCAAAAGCCGATTCTTGTCGAAGGCCCTGCCGGCGTAGGTAAAACGGAGCTGGCGAAGTCGGTCGCGGCGTGGATGAAGCTGCCGCTGATACGCATGCAGTGCTACGAGGGCCTCGACGAATCGAAGGCGCTCTACGAATGGAAATACGGCAAGCAGCTTTTGTATACACAGATACTCAAGGACAAGGTCGGCTCGGTGATCGGCGAGACCGACAACCTTGCCGCCGCGCTCGACAAGCTGCATTCATTCGGCGACATTTTTTTCTCGCGTAATTTTCTCGAGCCGCGCCCGCTGCTGCGAGCACTTGAGCAGCCCGGCGGTTGCGTGCTGTTGATCGACGAGATCGACAAATCGGATCAGGAGTTCGAGGCGTTTCTGCTTGAAATTCTGTCCGACTATCAAGTCACCGTGCCGGAGATCGGCAGCGTCACGGCGCTGGTGCCGCCCATCGTGCTGCTGACCTCGAACTCCACGCGTGATCTGGGGGATGCGTTAAAACGCCGCTGTCTGCATCTGCACATTGGTTTCCCGGACGAAAAACTCGAAGCGCGCATCATCGCCTCGCGCGTGCCGGGCATCGATGCGCGGCTGCTCAAACAACTGGTGAGCTTCGTGCAGCAATTGCGCGCGCTTGATCTGAAAAAATTGCCCTCGGTCAGCGAGACCATTGACTGGGCCAAGGTGATGGTGCTGATGCACACCTCGGTGCTGGAGGTCGCGGTGGTGCGCGACACGCTCAACGTGCTGCTCAAATTCGAGGCCGACATCGAGGCTGCTGAAAAACAACTGGCTGGCTTGACGCACAAGGCGCAGCGCGAGGCCGGAATCACGTGATGGTGGAATCACCCGCCGCGAGCGAGCCGCTGCGCCGCTTTTTGCAGGTCGCGCGCGGCGCGGGCTTGCGCGTGTCGGCGGCCGAGGGCATCGACGCCGCGCGCGCGCTGGATGTTGTCGGCTATGGCGACCGCGCCGTGCTCAGAAACACGCTGGGCCTGGTGCTCGCCAAGACGCCGGACGAGAAGGCCTTGTATCACGAGGCGTTCGATCTTTACTTCAAGCACGAGGCCTTGTCCGGCGGCGACGCTGATGACGCAGGGGACGGTGCCTCGCCAGCGGAGGGAGAAGCCACCTCGCTCGGCCAGTTGCTGATGGATGACGACCGCGCCGGTCTTGCGGCGGCGATGGAAGCGGCGGGGCGCGATTCGGGCATCCAGAACATCCGCTATTTCACGCAGAAAAATCTCTACACGCGCCGCATCATGGTACGCATGGGCCTGCGCGAGGTCGAGACCGAAATCGAAACGCTGCGCGAGAGCGAAACGCAGCCTGCCATGGAACGTGCGGCGCAGCTCGAAGGCCGTCTCGCGCGGCTGCGCGACGCGGTGCGCGATTTTGTCGAGCGCAACATGCTGCTGTATGCGCGCGGCGACGCCGAGCAGTTTCGCGAGGAGATGCTCAAATCCGCGCGCCTGTCGAATCTCGACCGCCGCGACATGGAGCGCATGCGTGTGCTGGTGCGGCAGATGGCGAAAAAACTCGCCGCGCGTTACGCCAAGACGCGCCGCCGCCGTCTGCGCGGCCAACTCGACGTGCGCCGCACGCTGCGCAGGAACATGGGCTGGGGCGGCATACCGTTCGTTACCGTGTGGAAGCAAAAGCGCATCGAGAAACCGCGCGTGATGGTGCTGTGCGATGTGTCCGGCTCGGTGGCCGCGATGTCGCAGTTCTTGTTGATGTTCTTGTATGCGCTGAACGAGGCGCTGTCGGACATACGCTCGTTTGCGTACTCAGGATCGCTGATCGAGGTGAGCGATATCCTCGAAAAAGAACCCATCGAGCAGGCGATCCAAAAGATCATGGAAGCCATCGGCTTCGGCTCGTCGAACTACGGCAACGCCTTCGCTGATTTCGAGGAAGGCTGGATGCAACACGTCACCAACAAGACCACGGTGATTATTCTTGGAGACGCGCGCGGCAACAACAATGATCCGCGCACCGACATACTCGCACGCCTGTCGCAGCGCTCGAAACGCATCATCTGGTTGAACCCCGAATACCGCACCATGTGGGGCACCGGCGACTCCGACATGGATCGCTACACGCCGTATTGCAACCTTGTGACGATGTGCAGCACGATCAGGCAACTTGAGCGCGCGATCAGCGATATTTTGAATGATGCATGTTGATATCCCGCAATGCGAGGTTGATCGGATGGGTGAGACCCATCGCTGGTTTGCGGGGCAGGTTGTGATGGGTTGCGCTGCGCTCCACCCATTCTACGGAAAATGAAAGCCCAAGCATCCACCAGCAGCATCGAGTCCCCTTACGCGTGGGCGCGCCTGTGCGTCTCGCTGCTGTTGATGACCATCGGCGGCTCTGGCGTTTACACCGTGAGCGTGGTGCTGCCGCGCATTCAATCCGAGTTCGGCATTGCGCGCGGCGATGCTTCGCTGCCGTACACCGCGGCGATGATCGGCTTCGGGCTGGGCGGTGTTTTCATGGGGCGGCTTGCGGATCGCTTCGGCGTGATGGTGCCGGTGTTGATCGGCGCCGCCGGCTTGGGCGGTGGCTTCATCGCGGCGGGCGCATCGGGCAGTCTGTGGCAGTTCAGCATCGCGCAAGGCTTGCTGATGGGGTTTCTCGGCAGCGCGGCCACGTTTGCGCCGCTGGCTGCCGACACCTCGAAATGGTTCAGCCGCAATCGCGGCATCGCCATCGCCATCTGCATGAGCGGCAACTACCTTGCGGGCGCGGTGTGGTCGCAGGTGTTGCGTTACTACTTCGACGCCGTGGGTTGGCGCGAAACCTATTTCGGCATGGGTGTATTTTGCATCGTTGCCATGGTGCCGCTGGCGTTTGTGTTGCGCCGGCCGACGCCGGTGCAGCCCGTGGCCGCGGCGGCGCCCGGTGTTCACGCCAGCCACGTCGATCACACGCGTCCGCTGGGGCTCTCGCCTTCGACGCTGATGACGCTGCTGTGCGTGGCCGGGGTGTCGTGTTGCCTCGCGATGTCGATGCCTCAGGTGCATATCGTCGCCTATTGCGGCGATCTGGGTTTCGGCGCGGCGCGAGGCGCGGAGATGTTGTCGCTGATGCTGGCGATGGGTATCGTCAGCCGCCTGGTGTCTGGGTGGATATCCGATCACATCGGCGGACTGAAAACGCTGCTGCTGGGCTCTGTGCTGCAAGGGGTGGCGCTGCTGATGTTTCTGTGGGCGGACGGGCTGCCTTCGCTTTATCTTGTCGCCGGCATGTTCGGCTTGTTCCAGGGCGGCATTGTGCCGAGCTACGCGCTGATCATTCGCGAACATTTTTCACCAGCCGAAGTCGGTACGCGCGTGGGCACGGTGTTGATGTGCACGCTGCTCGGCATGGCGCTGGGTGGCTGGATGTGCGGCGCGATTTTCGACATGACCGGTTCGTACCGCGCGGCGTTCTTGAACGGCACGGCGTGGAACCTGCTCAACGTCGGCATCGTTTTGTTTTTGTTGTGGCGCGCGCGCGGCGGCGGCAGGCCAGCCATCGTGCCGCGCCCGGCGTAGTAAACGCTCAGCCTTTTATACCGACTGTCTTCACCAGCTTGCCGAATTTCGCGAGATCGGCTTTTACGATGTCGGTTAGCTGCTCCGGCGTGCCGCCGGTGACTATCGAGCCGCCTTCCGCCAGCCGCTGCTGAATATCGGGCATCTGCAATACCGCCATCACATCCCTGTTAAGCCGCTCCACCGCCGCGCGCGGCGTGCGCGCCGGCCCGCCCATGGCGCACCAGGTGTTGCCCTCGTAACCGCGCACGCCGGCTTCGTCCATGGTCGGCAGATGCGGCATCATCGCGACGCGGCGCGTGTCGGTGGTGGCGAGCGCGCGCACTTTGCCGGACTTCACATGCGGCGCGATGGCGATCGTGGTGTTGACCATCCAGTGCACGTGCCCGCCCATCAAATCCGTCAGCGCGGCGGATGCGCCCTTATACGGCACATGCAAAAATTTCACGTCGGTCATGGAGGCAAACAACTCTGAGGCGATATGAAACCAGCCGCCCACGCCCGCCGAGCCATAGCTGATCTGCCCCGGCCGCTCGCGCGCCATCGCCACCAGCTCCTTCACCGTTTTCACCGGCAGCGATGGGTGCACGGCCAACACGCCCGGTGTCACCGCGACGTGAATGATCGGCGTGAAATCCTTCAGCACGTCGTACGGCAATTTGTAGAGATGCGGGTGCACGGTCCAGGTGCCGACGGTGGTATAAAAAACCGTGTGCCCATCCGCCGGTGCGCGCGCCACCACTTCCATGCCGATGATACCGTTCGCGCCCGCGCGATTTTCGACGACGACGGGTTGGCCGAAACGTTGTGCGAGCTTGTCCATCATCAGCCGCATTTGTATGTCGGGCGTGCCGCCGGGGAGGAAGGGCACCACGATGCGTATGGGTTTTGACGGAAAAGTGGCGTCGCCGGCGGGCGTTTGCGCGTGCGCGCCGAATGGCATGCCCGTGGTGCCGATGACCCCGATGACGATCAGCGAAAACAGAAATCGTTTCATGAAATTTCCCCTCGACAGGAGTTATGAGTATCCACGCGGTGCACCGGGACAGTCAACCGGGAATGACGGCCGCTCGTCGGCGATTCCGTGATAAGCTGATTTCATGAGTTTCAATGCAATGAAGCGGGGCCTCTAATGCCGGATGGTTTCAAAGCGATTACCTGCCCGAAATGCAGAACGACTCGCAAGCCTTCGGATACGGCGCCCGAGTGGCAATGTCCGAATTGCGGCGTCGCCTATGCCAAGGCAAGCGAGGTGTCCGCGGGCGAGGCCAGGGTGGTTTATCAAACGAGTGCCGCGCCCGAACGGCGCGGCATGCTCAGGTCTATCGGGATCGTGCTTGCCGTCTGCGCGGCGGGCGCGTGGGCCTGGAGCAAGCGTGGTGCCGCGCCCGCGGGCGATGTATCAGCAGGCAAATCCGCCGGCCAACGCGAGGTGGTGCTCTTCGCGACCTCGTGGTGCGGTTACTGCGCCGCCACGCGCGAATTCTTTGCCGCCAATCGCATCAACTATGTTGAATACGATGTCGAGCGAGACGCCGAAGGCGCGCGCAAGTACGAACAACTGGGCTTCAAGGGTAAGGGCGTGCCGGTGATCTTGATCGACGGCGACATCATTCACGGCTTCAACGAACAAGCATTGCGCCAGGCGTTGCCAAGATAAGCACTTTTTTGATTATATAAAAAGTGTTTAAAAACAAATAGTTACGTAATATTTGCTGGCTGCTTAACGCTGTACCCGATTCATCATGCCGCCCGGCCGGCCCTCCAGAAAACAGCGCACATTGGTTTCGATGATCGGCCAGGTCATCGCCAGATTGTCATCGCTGCTGCCGGAGCAATGCGCGGTGATGAGCACGTTGTCCATGTCCCAGAACGGGCTGTCTTTCGGCAGCGGCTCGGTGCGGAACACATCGAGTCCCGCGCCGGCGATGCGTTTGTTTTTCAGTGCGTCTAGCAAGGCATTTTCGTCGCACAGGCCGCCACGCGCGAGATTGAGCAGATAGGCGCTGGGTTTCATCGCCGACAATATTTTGGCGTTGATCAGGCTATCCATCTCGCGTGAGTACGGCGTGAGCACCACCAGAAAATCCGCGCGTGCGGCGGCTTGTTCGAGCTGCGCGTAAGCGTAAACCTGGTCGAACCCTTCGACATCGCGCGGCGTTGCGCTGACACCCAGCACCGTCATGCCAAAGGCCTTGCAGCGCGGAGCAAGCGCTTTGGCGATGAGGCCGAGGCCGGTGATGACCACGGTTTTGCCGTGCAGCCGCACTTGCGTCCAGCGCTTCCAGATATGCCTTTTTTGATTGTCGTGCATGCGCGGATAGTCGCGCGCGAGATTGAGCATGTAGAGAAACGCCATCTCCGCCATCTGCGGGCCGTGGATGCCGCGCGTGGTGGTGAGCACCACATCGGGCCGCAGCGTGCGCGAACCTGCGATGGCGTCAAAGCCCGTGGTCATCGCGTGTATCCACTTGAGCCTGGTTGCCTGGGCGAGCCGCTCGTCGTTAAAGCCGTGGCCCGCCGCCATGATGATGTCGGCCTCGTGAAAGCGCGGCACGGATTCAGGCAGATCGGGCGCGGTGATGACTTCGATGCCGGGAAAGGATTGTTTCAGTTTGGGCGCGAAATATTCCGCGTCGCGATGGGCGAACAGTATCGTGGTCATGATTTTCAGGTTCCAGTGTCGCCCTTGAGCCCGGCTTCTTTCACCAGCTTGCCGAATTTGGCGAATTCCGCTTTCAGATAATCACGGAATTGTTCGGGCGTGCCGCTGGTAATGATGGAACCTACCGCTGCATGTTTCTCGACAATGTCGGGCAGTTTCAGCACCGCGGCGAATTCGCGATTCAAGCGCTCGATGATGGCGCGTGGCGTGCGCGCTGGCGCGCCGAGCGCGGTCCATGATGAATTTTCGTATCCGGGCACACCGGCCTCGGCGATGGTCGGCAGCTCAGGCAGCGAGGGCAGTCGAATCGCGCCGGTGGTGGCGAGTGCACGCAGCTTGCCTGATTTGACGTGCGGCAGCGTGGTGATCACGGTGTTGAACATGACTTGCGTGTGGCCGCCGATGACTTCGGTCATCGCGGGCGCGGCGCCTTTGTATTGCACGCCGGTCATGCGCACTTTCGTCATCGAGTTAAATAACTCGGCGGACACATGGCTGTAGCCGCCCATGCCGCCGGATGCGTAGTTGAGCGCGCCGGGTTTTTGTTGCGCCAATGCGATCAGGTCTTTCACCGTCTTCGCCGCGACCGAAGGATGCACCACCAGCACACCCGGCGTGGTTGCGATTTGAATAATCGGCGCGAAATCTTTTTGTGTGTCGTACGCAAGCTTGCTGAAATGCGGCGTCACCGCCCACGCGCCGACCGTGGCGCTGACCAGCGTGTAGCCATCGGCGGGCGCGCGCGCGACGATTTCCATGCCGACAATGCCGCCGCCTCCGCCACGGTTATCGATCACCACCGGTTGTGCAAAACGTTGCGATAACTTTTCACCGAGCATGCGCGCCTGTATGTCGGGCGTGCCGCCGGGCGGCACCGGCACCACCAGACGTATCGCCTTGTCGGGATACGCGGCGTGCGAGGGCGCCGCTGCGCATGCGCTCGCAACAGCAATCATCAGCAACGAGCGGCGAAGGCGGGGCATAAAATAATGTTTAAAAACAATAACTTACGTTACAACATCGAAGGGGGGCGTCAATCCACTTTCGCCTTCAGCGTCCTCGCGATCATCGCGTATTTCTCCACTTCGCTCTTGATCAATGCCGCGAATGCCTCCACCGTGCCGCCGACGGGCTCCGTGCCGTTGGCGGCATATTTTTCCAGCAGGCTGGGCGAGACCATGGCTTTGTTCACTGCGTCGTTCAGACGCGCGATGACGGCCTTGGACACCCCCATGGGCGTGATTAACCCGGCCCACACCGTCACGTCATAACCGGGCACGCCGGCCTCGGCGATGGGCGGCAGTTCGGGAAAAGCCGCCACGCGTTTTAGCCCGGTGATGGCGATACCGCGCAGGCGGCCCGCGCGGTGATGCGGCGAAATCGAACTCGTGCTTTCGAAAATCAGTTGCACCTGCCCGCTCATCATATCGGTCATCGCCTGCGCGCCGCCCTTGTAGGGAACGTGTGCGATGCTCACCTTGGCCATCTGCTTGAACAATTCGCCGGCCAGATGGCCCGGCGTGCCGTTGCCTGAAGAGCCATTCAACAGCTTGCCCGGATTGGCCCTGGCATGCGCAATCAGCTCGCGCACCGATTTCACCGGCAGCAGATTCGTCACGGCGAGCATCTGGCTGCCGGTGTTGGTCTGCGCAATCGGCTGCACGTCCTTCAGCACGTCATAGGGCACGCTGGGCAAGATGCTGCGATTAATCGCCAGCCCGCCGATGTTGCCGTAGCCGACGGTGTAGCCGTCGGGCGCGGCGCGCACCACCATGTCGATGCCGATGGTGAGTCCGCCGCCGGGCCGGTTATCCACCACCACCTGCTGGCCGAGGATGCGCGTGAGTTCATGCGCGATGATGCGCGCCGAGGTGTCCGACGCGCTGCCCGCGGCCTGCGGCACGATGTAGCGTATCGGGCGGTCGGGGTACTGCGCGGCGGCATGCGTTGTTGCCGCACAAGCCACGGCAAAAAACGAACCAATCGCAAACTTCTTTGCGGTGAACCTAGGGTAGGCGTGATGACTGTTCATGATGGTTTCTACCAGCGGTGGATCAATCGGTGTTCGGAATCAGAGGCTATCAGAAAATACCCTCAACTTCGCACTCGCGTTGTGTGTCAGCCCAATCGCAACTCACGCACATCGCCGAGGCTTTCGAGCGATTGAAAGGCGTCGAAGATACCGCGCGCGTGTTCGCGTGGCAGGCTCGCCGTCAGCAGGCTGAATTTATCCCATAGTTGGGTGGCGTCCAGCGGCTGTTGCGGCATGCCGGGAAAGTAGAGCTGATCCTGCGTGATTTCGCGGCCGTTTTTCAGTCGAACGACAACGCGGCTTGCGAGCTTGTTGTCCTTGGGTCCGTCCGCATACAACGCCAGGCTGACCTTGCGGCACAACGCGCGTATCGCCGGGTCGTTCAGCGATTCGTCGCAGAACACCCTGGGGTCGCGCGGGTTGCGATAGAACGCGAGTGCGACGCTGAACTGCGTGCTGTATTGCGCCATCGCCAGATCGCGCGGTTCGGTAATCGCGTGGTGGCTCACCAGCTTGTCGTTGCCGAATACACGTATCGAGTCGATGTCGTCGCCTGTGATGCCGTGTTTGTTTTTGATTTCCAGCGCGGCGGTCACCGCGACATGCGCGGTGCTGTGGCAGGCGTAACACTTGAGCACCGTGCGCAGCGTCTTCCACACCGTTCCGAGATCAGCGGTCAAACATGCCAGCTCCGGGTCACGGCAAAACGTATTGAGAAAACCGTATTGGCCTTCCAGCACTTGCGGCGGCCCGCTGAACCCGTCGCGCGCCAGTTCGGCGGCGAGTATCGCGCCCTCGCTGGCGCGCCCCTGATGCAGACGCTTCACCATGCCGCCGCCGGATTTCGAGAATTCCAGCAGGCCCGAACACAACGAGCCAGCGATGCCCAGCGCGTCCGCGAGTTGCTTCGTGTCAAGCCCCATCAATCGGCCGGCGACGACGGCGCCGCCGAACACACCAAGCAAACCCGGCGCATGAAAGCCGAGTCCCTCGCTGGTGTGGTGCGCCGCCTGGCCAATGCGGTACATCACTTCCGCGCCCGCGACGAACGCGGTGATCAGCTCACGGCCGCTGCTGCCGCGCGCCTGCGCCGCGGCGAGGCCCGGCGCGGTGAGCGAAGCGCCCGGATGCGCGCCCACGCTCGGCTGACACATGCTGTCGAGCTCGAACGCATGCGCGAAAGCGCCGTTCACCATCGCCGCGAACGGCGGCTGCATTCGCAGTCCCGCGCCGATCACCGTGCACGGCCCGGCCGCGCTGTTTCGACGCGCGTAGTCGAGAATGATTTTGCTCCATGGCAGCGTGGCGCCGAAAACAGCAGCGCCCACGGTGTCGGCCATGATGTCTTTTGCGCGCCCGGCAACCTGCGCGGGTATGTCGTCGTAAGACAGATCGAGCGCGAATTGGGCGAGTGTTTGCGAGGCAGTGGTCATGTTGAATGCGGGTGGCGTGTTGATTTTGTTGACGGGGATTTCAAAGCTAATCGACTTTGATGCCGGCATCCTTGACCAGTTTGGTCCACAGCGCAAGTTCATGTCTGACGGTGGCCGCGCATTGTTCGGGCGTGCTGCCTACCGGTTCCGCGCCCGCTGCAAACAAACTTCTTTGCACGTCCGTTTCGGCGACGGCCTTGACGATTTCCTGATTGAGGCGGGTGACGATGGGCTTGGGCAACCCTTTCGGTCCAAGCAACGCGAACCACGGACTTGAGTCGAAGCCCGGCAGCCCTTGTTCGGAGAGCGTGGGAATCTCGGTGAATATGCGCGAGCGTTTCAATCCGGATACGCCCAACGCCTTGAGCCGCTGTGATTTCACATGCGGCATCGCGCCGGGCGAACTGGCGAACACCAACTGGATTTCACCGCTCAAGGCCGCGGCGAACACGATGCCGGAGCCTTTGTAAGGTATATGCACGATGTTCGTGCGCGTGACGTACTTGAAAAGCTCGCCAGAAAGGTGGCTTTGCGAGCCCACGCCCGCCGAGCCGTAGTTAAGCGAGCCGGGTTTGGCGCGCGCCAGCGCGATCAGTTCCTTGAGCGAGGATGCCGCGACCGTGGATGCGGCCAGCAGCACGTGCGGCGCGGTCGCTATGGTCGAGATTGGCGTGAAGTCCCGGATGGTGTCGTACGGCAGTTTGGGATTGAGCGCCTGATTCGCGCCGTGCGAACTGTTGTTCGTCACCGTCAGCGTATAACCATCGGGCGCGGCTCTTGCGACGATCTCGCTGCCGAGCACGCCGCCGGCGCCCCCGCGGTTATCGACGACCACTGATTGCCCCATGCTATCGCTCAGTTTGCGCGCCATCAGCCTGCCGGTGAAATCAACGCCGCCGCCCGGTGCAAAAGGCACAACCAGCCGCAGCGCACGATCGGGATATCCCTGCGCCAAGACCTGATTTGCGGCCGCCGCAAGCAACAGCAAGGCGCCGCCTCGCGCGAAACGCAGGCGTAACAACAAGACTTCTTTCCAATCGTGTAAAGATTTTTGCATGCCGCCGGCGACTTTACTTGAGGCGTCGGCGCACCGCAAATGCGCGAGCGTCGCGGCGCTACCGCTATAATTGCCGGCAACCCTCCGCGATTTTTTCATCGAAGGAAATCTCATGTCCACCACGCGGCTTGCCCGCTTTGTCACCGCAACCCAAGCCGCGGACATGCCGCGCGCGCTGCTCGACGCGGCGCTTGACGCGGTGATGGATACCATGTCGGTCGGCCTCGCCGGCGCGATGGAGCCGGTAAGCGAACTGGTGGCGCAATGGACAGCCGAAAACTCCGGGCGCGCCGCGGCCACGGTATGGGGGCGCCGCATCAAGGCCTCCGCCGTGGAAGCGGCGTTCGCGAATGCAATCGCGGCGCACGCGCTGGATTTCGATGACACCTTGCCGACCATGCGCGGCCACCCCAGCGCGGTGCTGGTGCCCACGGCGCTGGCGGTGGCAGAAGACACCGGGGCGAGCGGCAGGGATGTGTTGGCGGCCTACGTCATCGGTCTTGAGGTCGCGGGCAAACTTGGCCGCGCCGCGAACGAGGCATTGTTCAAACAGGGTTGGCACACTACGCCCACATTGGGTGTATTCGCGGCAACGGCGGTTGCCGCGCGTTTGTGGGGACTTGATGCCGAGGCATTGCAGCGCGCGTGGGGGCTCGCGGCCTCGCAGGTCGGTGGCCTGATGCGCAACTTTGGCACGATGACCAAGCCGTTCCACGCGGGGCACGCGGCGCGCTGCGGCATGTTCTCCGCGTGGATGGCCAAACGCGGGTTTACCGCCGATGCGGAAATTCTGGACGGCCGCAAGGGCGTGTTTTTCACCTATGGCGGGGTCGAGGCGGCCGCGCTGGAAAACGCGTTCGAGCGGCTGGGCGATCCATGGGAAATCACCGCGCCGGGCGTCTACGTCAAGGGCTGGCCATGCTGTTACTGCAATCACCGCCCGATCGGCGGGTTGCTGCAACTCATGGCGCGGCACGCCATCAATGTTGATGAGATCAATTCGGTTGCCGTTGGATTCCTGCCGGGCTCGGACGATGCGCTGCTCAGCGACAATCCGCAGACCGGGCTGGAAGGCAAATTCAGCATCGAATATTCCATGGCCGCAACCATGCTCGACCGCGAACTTACGCTGAAAGTCTTTACCGACAAGATGGTGCGGCGGCCGCGCATACGCGAGCTGATGAAACGCGTGCGGCGTTACCGTATCGAGGACAGCAAGATTTATTCGGGCGTTGTCGGCTACACCGATGTGACGGTGGAGACGCAACGCGGCAGCTTCAAGCTGCGCGTCGACAAGACGCCGGGTTCACCGGATTGGCCGTTGAGCGCCGACACGCGTAGCCGCAAGTTTCTCGATTGCAGCGAACGCGTACTGGGCGCCGCGGGGGCGCGGCGTCTGCTCGAAGTCGCGCGCAATTTGCACGATTTGCCCAGCGTGCGTCCATTGCTCGATGCCGCCGTGCCGCGGCAGACGCCATGAAGTTGCAGCGAATATTGCGCGTTTGCTGCGTGCTGGCGATGCTGGCCGCCGGTTACGCGGACGACACGCATGCGCAAGGCGAACGCACACGGCCAGGTGCCCAGGACTATCCGCAAAAACCCATACGCTGGTTGATCGGTTTCGCGCCGGGCGGCGGGCAGACCGTGCTGGTTCGGCTGGCCGGCCAAAAACTGACCGAACGCTGGGGCGTTTCGATCATTGTCGATAACCGGCCGGGCGCGGGCGGAACCATCGCGATGGATCTGGCCGCCAACGCGCCGCCGGATGGATACACCGTGCTGAATTTATCGAGCAGCATGGCGATCAACGCCGGGTTGATTACCAAGGTGTCGTTCAATATACACGAAGCATACGCGCCAGTGACGCGCCTGACTTCCCAGCCGTATCTGCTGGTGGCGCATCCCTCGCTGCCCGCGAAAAACATCAAGGAACTGATCGCGCTGGCGCGTGCCAGCCCCGGCAAGCTCAATTATGGTTCGTCGGGCACCGGATCATTGGGACATCTTGCCATGGAGTTGTTCAATCACATGGCGAAGATACAAATCACCCATGTGCCGTATAAGGGCACCGGCCAGACGCTGATCGACCTGCTCGGCGGACAGATCGGCATTGCGACCTCGAGCATTATCGCGGCCGTGCCGCATATCAAGACCGGCAGACTGCGCGCGCTGGCGGTGACGACGAGCCGGCGATCATCGATACTTCCCGAGGTTCCCGCGATCGCCGAAAGTGGATTGGCGGGTTACGGCGTCGATGGCTGGTACGGTCTTGTCGTGCCGCGCAACGTGCCGCAGGAGATCGTGGCGAAACTGAATCGCGAGATCGGCGGCATCATGGCGCTGCCCGATGTGAGAGCGGCGCTGCTTGCGGACGGCGCGGAACCGGCGAGCGGAACGCCCGCCGAGTTTCAGGCGACAATCGCCGATGAAATAAAAAAATGGACCAATCTGGTGCGCACGTCCGGTGTGCGCCTGAATTGAAGGGGGCGCGCGCCGCGAGCGGCCAAACAGTAACAAGGGAGATTCAAGCGTGACGTCGGATTCGCAAGTGGATGTAATCGTGGTGGGCGGCGGCAATGCGGCCTTGTGCGCGGCGCTGTCCGCGCGCGAGGCCGGCGCCAGCGTGGCGTTGTTCGAGCGCGCACCAGAGGATCAGCGCGGCGGCAACAGCGGGTTCGCGGGCGGCAACTGGCGCGTGGTTTACGACGGTGTTAACGACATCAAGAAGCTGGTGCCGGACCTCACCGCCGAGGAAATCGCCAATACCGATTTTGGCAGTTACAGCGAAGCACAATTCTTCGACGACATGGCGCGTGTGACGCAGTACCGCACCAACCCGGATTTGTGCGAGGTCATCGTCAAGCGCAGTCTCGACACGCTGACATGGATGCGCGGCAAGGGCGTGCGGTTTTTGCCGTATTACGGCCGGCAATCGTTCAAGGTGGATGGGCGCGTCAAGTTCTGGGGCGGGCTTACGATCACGGTTTCCGGCGGCGGCATCGGCGTGGTGGATGCGCTGTTCGCGGCGGCGAAGCGCGATGGCGTGCGCGTCGCTTACGACAGCCGCGTCACGCGTTTGCTCAGCGATGAAAACGGTGTGCACGGCGTCGAAGTCGTGTGCGAACGCAAAACCGAACAGGTGCGCGCGAAATCCGTGGTGGTGGCGTGCGGCGGATTCGAGGCTAACGTCGAGTGGCGTACGCGCTACCTCGGGCGCGGCTGGGATCTTGCAAAAGTGCGCGGCTCGCGTTTTAACACCGGCGACGGCATACGCATGGCGCTGGATATCGGCGCGCAGGCGTATGGCCATTGGTCGGGCTGCCACGCGGTGGGCTGGGAACGTTATGCCACGGATTACGGCGAAGTCGCGCTGCGCACCAGCTTTCAGCGGCATTCGTATCCCTACGGACTGATGATCAATGCCACGGGCAAACGCTTTGTCGATGAGGGCGCCGATCTGCGGCCTTACACCTACGCCAAATACGGGCACGTCGTGCTGGAGCAGCCGGGGCAGTTTGCGTGGCAGGTCTACGATGCCAAGGTTACGCATCTATTGCGCGAGGAATATCGCGGCCGGCACGTGACCAAGGTCGTGGCAAACACGATCGAAGAGTTGGTGACAAAACTGGAAGGTGTCGATCCGGCGCAGGCGCTCAAAACCATCACCGAATACAACGCCGCGGCGGGCAACGGCGGGCCGTTCAATCCCACGGTCAAGGATGGGCTGTCCACCACGGGGCTGGCGATACCGAAATCGAACTGGGCGCTCAAGCTCGACACGCCGCCGTACGAGGCGTACGCGATCACCTGCGGCGTGACGTTTACCTTTGGCGGCATCAAGATCAACACCGGAACGGAAGTGGTGGATGTGATGGATCAGCCGATCCCGGGGCTGTTCGCGGCGGGCGAGGCCGTGGGTGGAATTTTCTACTTCAACTATCCGGGCGGCTCGGGGCTGACCAGTGGCGCGGTGTTTGGCAAGGTGGCGGGCGCATCGGCGGCGGCGTTTGCCGCCGCTAGGCGGTGAGCAGCGGCGCAAGACTCGCCACATCGCGCTCTTCATCGAGATGACGCGCGCGCTGTAGCAGTTGTTCGCATTGCGCCGTGTTGAGCACCACGGAGGCCAGGCGGCGGAATTTCCGGTTCACATCCTCCGGCATCATGGCGCGCATCATGTGCACGCAGTCGGTGTAAGTTTCACCAGAATTCAGCCGCACGCTAACCCGTGCGCCGCGTGGTTTGGATGTTTGCCACTCCGTTTCGATTTCGGCATCGACATAGGTGTGGATTTTGCGGCTGAGCGCGAGCACCGCCGGGTCGCGGAGATTTTCTTCCGTGTATTCGTGAAACCCCGCGCCGCCCTTGACCACAAACAGCGCCAGGCTGTAGTTGGCGCTGAACTGCGCGCTGGTGATGTCCGTGGGCTCGCGTATCAAACCGACGCGGTGCTCGTGCGCGTGGCGGTTGGTGCCGGCGCGGATTTCAGCGACGTCGTCCGCCTTGAATGGGTGTTGTTGCAGAATGCGCTCCAACGCCTCGGTCATCGGCTGCACATAACCATCCTGCGCGTAGTTCTTGTAATGCGCGCGCAGGATTTGCCACTCCGTGCCGAGGCCCGCGGTGAGCGCGGCGAGCTTGTTGGTTTCGTCGCCGAACGTGCTGCAAAAACCGCGCTCGCCTTCGAGCATGGTGGCGGGGCCGGTCAAGCCTTCGCGCGCCAGCAGCGCGGCGCGTATGCCGCCCGCCGACGCCATGCCGCCGAAGATACGTTTCAGTTCGCCGCGGCCGGTGGCGGGCGATTCGGCAAGGCCCGCCGAATGTGCGCCGGCGATGCTCAGTGCGTGCAGCATGGTTGCTTCGTCAAAACCAAGCAGCCTGCCGCTGGCCGCCGCCGCGCCGAACGGCCCGCACGAGCCGGTCGCGTGGTGACCGGATTTCCACAGCGCCACCGCGACCGAAAGCCCCACGCGTGTCATCACCTCGTAAGCGATCACGGTCGCGAGGATGAAGTCCTTGCCCGTGCAATGTTGCTGTTCGCCCATGGCCAGCACCGTGGGTATGGCGACGCTGCCGCCCTTGACCGCGGTGGCGGCGTGATTGTCATCCATCTCAAAGCCGTGGCCGAAACAGCTATTGGCGAACGCCGCGTGCTCGGGCGCGGTTTTCACACCGTGATTCACGATGGTACTGACGGCGTTGCCGCCAAGCGCCCGCACATAGCGATACGCCGCCGCGGACCACGGCAGCGTGCTGCCCGCCAGTTGCACGCCCCACGCGTGCAGCGCGAGTTCTTTCGCTTTTTCAATCACCGCCGGCGGCAGATCGGAGTACTGCAATTGCACCGCGAACCGCGCCAGATGCCGGGTGTATTCCATGATGTGCCATCCTTGAGGACAATACGTTCGTTTGAATGCTAACTTTACCGTGTTCTGTTCACAAGCCACGCTGCGTGGACACGAATGCCGGCATGAAATAACATTGTTCGTTACTTACGGTTCGCAATCACTTCGGAAACAACCAATGCTTGCACGTATACGTCTGACAGCCGCGGGTATCGCTGCCGCGATCCTGAGCGCGATTCTGGTTGCGGCTACGGCGGCGGCCACGGCGGCAACCTGGGCGCCCGAGCGCAACGTTGAAATCGTGGTGACCACCGGCCCTTCGGGCGCGCAAGACCGCACCGCACGCACCATGCAGGCGATCTTGCAGCAGCGCAAGATACTGAACGTGCCTGTTTCCGTCATGAACAAGCCCGGCGCGGGCGGCGGCCTGGGGCTGATCTATCTCAATCAACATGCGCGCGACGGGCACTATCTGTTGACGACTTCGCCAACAATACTGGCCAATCATATTGTCGGCATCAGTCAGCTGACTTACACCGACGTGACGCCGCTGGCGCAGCTATTTTCGGAATATGTCGGGTTTGCCGTGCGCGCCGACTCGCCGATTAAAAGTGCGCGCGATCTGGTGGATAGAGTCCGCAAGGACCCGTCTGCATTCAGCGCGTCGATCTCAACCAGCGCGGGCAATCACAATCACATCGCGATCGGTTTGGTGATGAAAGCAGCGGGCATCGATCTGAAGCCGCTGAAGGTGGTGGTATTCAAGGCGTCGGGCGAATCGGTGACGGCGGTGCTGGGCGGGCATGTGGATTTTCTGGCGACCACGGCGTCCAATCTCATGCAGCAGGCGAGCGAAGGCAAGATGCGCGTGCTCGCCATCGCGGCGCCTGCGCGCCTGCGCGGTGCGCTTGCCAGCGTGCCCACGTGGCGTGAGCTTGGGGTGGACGCCATCGGCAATAACTGGCGCGGTGTGGCCGGGCCGAGGGGCATGACCGGCCCGCAAGTCGAATACTGGCAGGCGCAGTTGGCTAAACTGGTGGCGACGGATGAATGGAAGTCCGACATCGACAAGAATCTGTGGGTGGGCAATTTCATGAGTGCCGCCGACAGTGCCGCCGAATACAAGCGGCAGTACGCGGAATTGAAAGAAGTTTTGACGGGACTGGGACTGGCGAAATAAACGCAGGCTGTAACTATAAGCACACGCAAAGGGAGCATTCAACATGGCGGACAAAAACACCGTGACACTGATGACCGGCGGCGACATCGGCCCGGTCTACAAACCGACCGAGGAGTTCGCCGAACTCATCGCACCCGTGATGGCGCAGGCGGATATTCGGCTGGGGCAATGCGAGCGCACGTATTCGCTGCGCGGGCAGGAGCCGCAGTTTGCCTACGGGCCGGGCGGGCAGCACAGCCGGTTGAACCCCGACATGGCGGGCGTGTGGAACAAGGCGGGCATCGATATCGTCTCGCTTGCGAGCAATCACGCGATGGATTGGGGGCCGGAGGCGATGCTCGACACCGCCGAGATGTTCAGGGGCATGGGCAAGATCGTCATCGGCGCCGGGCGCAACGAGGAAGAGGCGCGCAAGCCCGCGATCATCGAGCGCAACGGCGTGAAGATTGCGATCCTTGCGTATTGTTCGGTGTTGCGCGACGGGCAGGCCGCGGGCAAGGGCAAGGCGGGCATCGCGCCGGTGCGCGCGCATACGCATTACGCGGCCGAGGAATTCCAGCCCGGCTCGCCGCCGCGAGTGATCAGCACGCCATACGAAGAAGACGTTGCGGCGATGCAGGCGGATATCCGCAAGGCGAAGCAGCAGGCCGACGTGGTGATCATGACGATCCACTGGGGCATACGCCTGGTGCCGAAAACAATCTGCACCTATCAGCCGCCGATCGCGCATGCGGCCATTGATGCGGGCGTGGATTTGATACTCGGCCACCACGCGCATTCGATCAAGGCGGTGGAAGTCTACAAGGGCAAGGTGTGTTTTTACAGCATCGGCAATTTCATGACCACGGGGTCACCGAAGAATTCACCGAATACCTACGACTGGAACCTGATCTGGCTGCCGATCGATCAGGATTGTTTGCCGCCGAACGGACGCTATTTCTTTCCATCACATTGCCGCATGACCATGGTGCCGAAAATCGTCATGAGCAAGCAGGGGGTCGATAGAATTTCGTTTCTGCCGGCCTACATCAACCATCGCGCGCAGCCCTACGCCGTGGCGGCGGATGATCCGAAATTCGCCGAGATACTGAAATTCACCGAGTGGGTTTCCGATCAGCACCCGCACAAGTTCCGGGTGGAGGGGAATGAAGTGGTGGTGGAGACGGTGTT
Source organism: Bordetella parapertussis (assembly GCA_945901405.1). Lineage (GTDB taxonomy): Bacteria > Pseudomonadota > Gammaproteobacteria > Burkholderiales > SG8-41 > CAMDLH01. Next base: position 21,844 of record CAMDLH010000001.1, read on the forward strand.
ATAGAGTCAAGCGAGAGCAAATAACCACGACCGTCGTTCCCGCCTGCGCGGCAACGACAGTACTGGCCCATCGATTTTTTACGGCTTGATACCCAATAACTTAGCCGCCGTCCCACCCAGCATCGCGATGCGCTCGTCGTCGGTAAACCCCGGCGTATTCATGATGTGCGTCACCGGGTCTTCGTGCCACGGAATCGGGTGATCGGTGCCGATGACGAGTTGGCCTACCCCGACCATGGTCGCCAGGTGGCGCAGCATCTCCGGCGTGAACACCAGTGTGTCGTAGTACATCGTCTTCAGGTATTCGGTCGGCTTCTTCTTAAGCCTTACGTTCGGGTCGCAATGCCACGGCGCCACGCGGCAGGGGTGATCCGAGCGCGGCGCGTACGAGGGCAGAAAACCACCGCCGTGCGCGGAGCAAAGCTTCAGGTTGGGGAATTTATCCAGCGTGCCGTCGAAAATCAGGTGTGACAGGCAAATCGTCGTGTCCAACGGATTGCCGATGGTGTTGGCGAGCCAGCCGTTGCCCTTGAAGCGGCGCGCGAGTTCGGGCGTGCTTTGCGGGTGGATGAAGATCAGCACGCCGAGTTCCTCGGCCTTGGCCCAGAACGGATGAAACTTCGGATCGGAGAATTCGGCATCCGCGCAGCTCGCGCCCACTGCGGCGCCGCGCAGGCCGAGTTTTTTAACGCCGTGTTCCAATTGCTCGGCGGCGAGCTTGGGGTCTTGCAGCGTGACCGAGGCAAATGCCACCAGCCGGTCGGGATAGGTTGCGCACATCTCGGCAAGAGCATCATTCTGCAAGCGGCAAATCTCGGCGGCGAGATCGCGCTTTTCGCGATACCAGAACGGGTTGATGGATAGCGCCTCGATATCGACACCTTGCTTGTCCATGGCGGCAATGCGCTTGGGCCCCACTTCGTCAAGATCAGGGAACTGATGATCCGCGGCGGTTTTGCCGGCCAGCGCGAACGCCTCCGGCACGATGCAATGCGCATGCACGTCGATGGTTTTGACCCGCTTGCCGCCGACCGAAACCTGCCGCCGCTGCCCGCCCGCGGCCGCCTGCATGCCATTGGTTACGCTGTTCATTTCACATCCGGTGAATACGACCGGGGATTTTCTTTTGCCTGAATTGCCACGCGTTTGCATTTATTGCTCTCCTTGGTTTGATGGTTGCTACTGTTTAATTCCGGTGCGGCGAATGATATCCGCAATCGTGTCGATGTCGCGCAGCAATGTGGCGCTGGCCTGCTCGGTGCTGCTGCCGATGACTTCCGAGCCTTCCGCCGCGAGCCGCGCCTTCACTTCTGGCGTGTTCAATGCCCTGATGATTTCGCGATGCAGGCGCGTAATGATATCCGCGGGCGTGGCACTTGCAACCATGATCATATAACCTGCGTTTTCCTCGAAGCCATTGATGCCCGCCTCGCCCGCGGTCGGAACGTTCGGCAGCCGGCTTGAGCGCTTGGCGCCGGTGACGATGATGCCGCGCACGCGCCCGGAATCAACGAACGGCGCGGTTGCCACCAGATTGAAAAACCCGGCCTGTATGTGCCCGGCAACCAGATCAACCAGCGCGGGGCCGGAGCCTTTGTACGGAATATTCGTGATCATCAGGCCGGTGTTGATTTTGAGCATTTCCATGCGCAGTTGACCGGCAGCGCCGCCGACGCCGTAGCTCAAATCCTTGGGGCGCTTTTTCGACAGCGCCACCAGTTCGCTCACCGACTTCACCGGCAGCGACGGATGTATGCTCAGCATGTTGGGCGAGGCCGCGAGTATCGAAATCGGCTTCATATCCTTGCGCGCGTCGAAGGGCATCTTCGGATACATGCCCGCGTTGACGTTATACGAGTCGCCGGACATCAGCAGCATCATGTAACCGTCGGCGGGCGCCTTGGCCACGACCTCGCTCCCCACCACGCCGCCGGCGCCGCCGCGATTTTCCACCACCACCGGCTGCCCCAGCCCCGCCGTCAGCAGCGGCCCCATGGTGCGCGCGAGGATATCGGTGGTACCGCCCGGCGCCAGGGGTACGATCAATCTTATGGGACGATTCGGCCACGCCTGCGGCTGCGCGATAACATACGGCGCGATCAGGGCAAGACCCGCGACGGCCAGGCGCCGCAATGCACGACTACTGATCGGGTGATTCATGGTTTGTCGCTCCATTCGTTGGTTTCGTCATCGCACGATTATTTAGACTGACAGTAACGCCGCCAGAATAGCCGCAATTGAATATTTCGCAAGTGACGGAACAATATTGCCCGCTGCGGCCGCACTCAACACTGTTAGCATGCAATGTGAAACGGGCTTACACTCGCTATCGAAGGCAGTTCACTCATTCACGGGGTATCGATCAATATGAAGAAGATAATATTAGGCGCGCTCGCGGCGTTGTTTGCGGCCAATGCGTTGGCGCAAAACGCAACGGTGATTGATGTAGAGGGCAAAAAACTTCAGGTGGTGAATCTTGATGCGAACGGCCGCGTTCCCTGGGGCGGCTACACGCAGATTGGCAACTCTGTGCGCAGCGAAAACGACGGGGCCGCGAACACCAAGGCCATCATCGCCGCCGTTGGCAACAACCCGAACTACGGCAACAAGCCGTATGCCGCCTCGCTCTGCGCCGGGCTGAATTCAGGCGGTAATCAGGATTGGTATCTGCCGTCGGTGAACGAATTAAAGGGCCTGTTCAAAAGCGCGAAGGCCCTGGGCTTTGGCGAGCGGCACACCTACTGGAGCAGCACCGAAACCAGCGGTACGCAGGCGGCAACGGTGTACATGTACAACGGCACCGTGTACAACAACGCCAAGGTCGATAGCCATCACCATGTGTGCGTAAGAAAAGCGGAATAGCGCGCGGTTTTTTGCGCAGGGCCTGGCGCATAGCCCGCGGCCGGGCGCCGGAGCGCTGGAAATCGTGTATCTGCCATGCCTGACATCATTCTCACCACCATCAACGCGCGCTACGTGCATGCCGCTCTTGGGCTGCGCTATCTCGCGGCGAACATGGGCGCGCTCGCGCCGCGCACGCGCATCATCGAGTTTGTGCTCGGCCAGCGCGCGTTCGAGATCGTCGAAGACCTGCTGGCGCTTAACCCGCGCATCGTCGGCATCGGCGTTTACATCTGGAATGTGGATGAGAGCACGCGCGTGGTGGCGTTGCTCAAGAAAATCGCGCCTCACGTCACGGTGATTCTCGGCGGGCCGGAGGTGAGCTTCGAGACTGGCGGGCAACGCATCTGCGCACTGGCGGATCATGTGATCACCGGTTGGGGTGATGTGACATTTGCGAAAGTGGCGCATGAAATACTGAACGATAACGCACCCTCGCAAAAGATGATCGCTGGCGTGCAGCCGCCGCTGGCGCAGCTCGCAATGCCCTATGCGCAATACACCGACGTGGATATCGCGAAACGTTTTATCTATGTCGAGGCCTCGCGCGGCTGTCCGTTCAAGTGCGAGTTTTGTCTGTCGGCACTTGATAAAACCGCGTGGCCCTTCGAACTGGATGTGTTCATGGCCGAGCTCGGGCAACTCTACAATCGCGGCGCGCGTAATTTTCGTTTCGTCGATCGCACCTTCAATCTCAAGGTGGCGGTGAGCGAGCGCATCCTGGAGTTTTTTCTGGCGCGCATGGACGACAATCTGTTCATGCACTTCGAACTGATACCTGATCATCTGCCGGACAAGCTGAAGGATGCCATCGCAAAGTTTCCGCCGGGCGCGCTGCATTTCGAGATCGGCATTCAGACCTTCAACCCGGATGTGCAGGAGCGTATTTCGCGGCGGCAGGACGACGCGCAGGCCGAGGCGAATATTCGCTGGCTGCGCGAGCAATCGAATGCGCTGATCCACGTCGATCTCATCGCCGGGCTGCCGGGCGAAGACCTCGCGAGTTTCGGCCGCGGGTTCGACCGGCTGCATGCGTTAAAGCCGCATGAGATTCAGGTCGGTATCCTCAAACGTTTGCGCGGCGCGCCGATAGAGCGCCACACGGATGCGCATCAACTGCGTTTCAATCCCGATGCGCCCTACAACGTGCTGGCGACCGATTGCATCAACTTCAACGACATGCAGCGCATCAATCGCTTCGCGCGTTATTGGGATCTTGCGGGCAACTCCGGGCGCTTTCGCTATGCGCTGCCGCTGCTGCTCGCCGATGCGCCGTTCGAGCGCTTCATGCGCTTTGCCGATTGGCTGTATGCGCGCACGCACAAGACGCATGAGTTCGCGTTTGAGCGCTTGTGCGAATTCGTGCATGCGCATCTGATCGAGATCGCGGGTGTTGATGCTGCCGCCGCAAGTGCAGCCGTGGAGGCGGATTACGAAGCCAGCGGCGCGCGCGGTAAACTCGCGTTCATGCAGAGTGGCGTGCGCCCGCGTGATGCCCGCAACGCCACCGCGCGGCAGCACATGCGCCAGGCGCGGCACGTCACGGCGGTATAAGGTAACTAATTGTTTTTATTGAATATTTTGTGAGACTGTATGAGGCGATTCGACCCCCACGAACACTCGCGCAACGTGCTTGGCGAAAAGTTGCAGTCGTGCAGCGAAGACCCGGTGACGGGTTTTTATCGCGACGGCTGCTGCAACGTCGGCCCCGACGATTTGGGCGTGCACTCGGTTTGCGTGAGCTTGACGGCGGAATTTTTGGAATTCAGCAAGGCGCGCGGCAACGATCTATCGACGCCGATGCCGCAGTTCGGTTTTGATGGATTAAAGCCCGGCGATCAATGGTGTTTGTGCGCCGCGCGCTGGAAGGAGGCGCTCGATGCGAACGCCGCGCCGCGCGTGGTACTGCGCGCCACGCACGAAGCGACGCTGGAGTTTGTATCGCTGGATGACTTGAAAAAATTTGCGATTGATTTGAGCTGACGTCATGGCCGACTACGACGAAAAAACCCAACTGGCGCTCCCGGGCAACAACCTCATCACGCTCACCCACGTGGTCTACGCGCTGCACGCCTTCAGCGCGATCACTGGGCTGACCACGGCGGCGTTCATCGTCACTGCGTTTCTCACCGGCTGGCCTTCGATCATCGCGGTCATCATCAATTACGTGAAGCGCGGCGACGTGCGCGGCACGTTTCTTGATTCGCATTTCTCGTGGCAGATACGCACCTTCTGGTGGGCGCTGCTGTGGTGCGCGATCAGCGGATTGCTGATTATTACGCTTGTCGGCGCGTTGATCGGTTTGCCGCTGCTGGCATTGACTGGCGTGTGGGTCATCTATCGCATCGTGCGCGGCTGGCTCGCGTTGCTGTCGAACAAACCCATGCCGATGTGACAATGTAACAATGCGCATCGACAAATGGCTGTGGGCGGCGCGCTTTTACAAGACACGCTCACTCGCCCAACACGCAGTCGAAGGCGGCAAGATCAAATTAAACGGCGAGCGCGTGAAGCCGGCAAAGGAACTCAAGGCGGGCGACAGTTTGTCGATTCACATCGGCGCGTACGAGTGGGTGATCAACGTCGTGAAGCTGAGCGACAAGCGCGGCCCGGCGGCAGTGGCGCAAACGCTATACGAAGAAACGCCCGCAAGCCTCGCGCGGCGCACGGAACAAATGGAGTTGAGAAAATTTGTTTCCGGCCCTTCGGCGGAGCGCCATGGCCGCCCGACCAAGCGCGAACGGCGGCAATTGGATCGCTGGCGGGAAACATGAAACATTTTCAAAGTGTCGTTCCCGCGCAGGCGGGAATCCATAACGCAGCGCCACTTGGGGCATTGCATGGGTTCCCGCCTGCGCGGCAACGACAGCTTCGATGGTTGGGCTGAATGATTCGTGCGTGAAACTTAAAATAGACAATAAAAACAAATACTTACGTTATGCCGGCAACTACGCTAAACCCCTGGATGATCGCCTGCCGTTCAGGCGAGCTGAAGGCAAACGCGCCGTACGCCGCCACGATAGAACGCAAACACCTCGTATTGTTTCGCGACGAATCGGGTGCTCCCGCAGCGCTCGAAGACCGTTGCGCGCATCGCAACACGCCGCTGTCCATCGGCACGGTGAAGCACGGGCGGCTGCATTGCGCGTATCACGGCTGGACTTACGGTGCGGATGGCTCGGTCGCCGAAGTGCCCGCGCTGCCGCTGGGGCAGTTGTGCAAGCATGCGGTGCGCCGTTATCACACGGTTGAACAGGATGGCTTTGTGTGGGTGTCGCTGTATGCCGATGCGCCGGACGCGCGGCCGCTGGCGTTTCCCCATTTGAATGAACCGGGCTGGTCGAGCTTCGTGATGAAGACGCATTTCGAATCAACCGTTGATGCGTGTCTGGAGAACTTTCTCGATTGTCCGCATGCGACTTTCGTGCATCGGTATCTGTTTCGCGCGCCGACCTCGCGCCCGGTGAAGGCCGTGGTGCGCACGTTGCCCGACGGCGCGGAAGCCGAATTCTTCGAGGAGCCGCGCGAAAAAAGTCTGGTGTGGTGGCTGCTCGCGCCACGTGGTGGCGGCATGCGTCACATCGACCGTTATATTGCCCCGCGCACCAGCCGTGTCGATTATGTGTTCCCCAATGGGCTGCACTACATAATCACCTCCTCGTGCACGGCGATAGCCGAGCGCGAGACCGAGGCCTACACGGTGATTTCGTTCCGCTACGGCAGCATCGGCCCGCTGATCAAACTGTTTTTCGAGCCGCTGTCACGCCGCATCATCCGGCAGGATGTCGAGATACTTGCGCGGCAGGGCCGCAACATCGCGCGGTTTGGTGATGCACGTTTCGCGGACACCAGTGCTGATTTGCTCGGCCCGCACATCCGTGCCTGGCGCAACGCCATCAGCGGCGGTGGTGCGTTTCCACCAGCGGGTGCAGAACAGCATGTCGATATCCGGCTCTAACCGGCGCCGCGCCGTATGGGGCGCCGTGCTGGGCGTGTTCGCGGCGGCGGCGCTATTTTGGTGGGTGCAAAACAATCTGCGGCTCGTCGGCGGCGCGATGGCGTTTCAAAAAGCGCTGTGGCTGGCCGACGCGCTGGTGTTATGGTTCGTGTTGCCGATTTTCATCGTGGGTGATGCGCGCATCAGAGCCGAAGCGCGGCGCGCGTTCAAGGCGCTGCTGATTTTGATGGCGCTGCGCGCGGTGGTCGAAGGCTGGATGCTGTATGTCACACTCAATTGGTCGCCGTGGTATGGCATCGCGCATGATCTGGCGTGCATGGCGGCGCTGGTGTACTACTTTGCGCGATACGCGCCGGTGATCCAGCCGATGTGGCGTGTGCACATTGCGGTGACCACGCTGGCGTTTGTTCCCGAGATTTATTTTGCGTGGTACATGCAGCATTACTTCAACACGCAAGGGCAGGGTGCGGTTTATTTTGTGCCAGACGAGCCCGCGCAGGCGTTCGCGCTTAACGTGACGTGGGCCGCCGTAGTATGCTTTACGCTCTATATTTTCGTATTCCTTTTCAGGTGGCTCAATGCGACGTCTGAAGGCGGCGGCGAGGGCGCGCGGTGAGATCGGCGACGCCGAAGTTGATGGCATGTACGCGTTGTTCGCGAAGTACTACGATGCCACGGAATCCGCGGCCTTTCGCGCTGATCTGAATGGCAAATCACACGTAATCGAATTGCGCGAAGACGGCGCGCTGCGTGGGTTTTCCACCTTGGCGCTGATCGACTTCAAAGTGGAAGGCGTCGCCCGGCGTGCGATTTTTTCCGGTGACACCATCATCGATCACCGGTACTGGGGCGAGCAGACGCTGCCCATGGCGTTTTGCGAGTTCGCGGGGCGGGTTCATGCGGATGATCCCGTTGCGCCGCTCTACTGGTTTTTGATTTCCAAAGGTTATCGCACCTATCGCTATCTCAATGTTTTCTCACGCAACTACTTTCCTCATCCCGCCATGCTCACACCACCGGAAGAGCAGGCGTGCATGAATGAGCTCGCCCGGGCGCGCTTTGGCGGCGCCTATGCGCGCGAACGCGGCGTGCTGCATTTTCCGCAATCGCGCGGGCATCTGCGCGCGGAGTGGGCGGGCGTGCGCGAGGCGGTAAGCCGGCGTGCCGAGGTGCGGTTTTTTCTCGAACGTAATCCCGGTTACCGGACCGGGGATGAACTCGTGTGTATCACGCGGCTTGCGCCCGAGAACCTGCGCTCGTTCGCGCGGCGGGCGTTCATCAAGGGAATGGCTCAACTTGAGCACGCGGGCGCTGTATAAGGCGATTGCAGGCAGCGCCGCGCGTTTCAGGGCGCGGCTTGGTCAAGCGCGCCAGGTGCAGCAACGGCAATTGCTGGCGATAATGCGTCACAATGCCGCCACAGAATATGGCCGGCGACACGGGTTTGGCGGCATCAACTCATACGCGCAATTTCGCGGGCAGGCGCCGGTCAGCGATTACGAAACGCTGCGTGAGCCGATAGAGCGCATGGCCCGCGGCGCGGCGGATGTGTTGATACCCGGATTGCCGCTGGCGTTTGAAGAAACCGGCGGCTCCACCAGCGGGCCGAAATTGATTCCGTATACGCCGCAATCGCTGGAGTCGTTTCGGCTTGCGTTGCTGCCGTGGCTCGATGATCTGGCTGTCGCCTACCCGAAGATCACGCAGGGATATGCCTACTGGGCGATCTCGCCCGCTGCCCGTCCGGCGCGCAAGACCGAAGGCGGAATACCCATGGGCCTGGGCGGCGATGCGGCGTATTTCGGCGACGCGTTGGCGCCGTTGGTGCTTGAAACGCTGGCGGCGCCGCCGTCGGTTGCGGCGATCACGGATATCGACGCGTGGCGCGAGGCCACTTGCACGCACTTGCGCGCGTGCGAACAACTCACAATGATATCGGTGTGGAGTCCTACGTTTCTTGAGGAACTGATTTCGCACATGAATGCGCGCGACATCAAGAGCATCTGGCCGCAACTGCAAGTGGTGAGTTGCTGGGATCAGGCGGCTTCAAGGTCGTACGCCGATGCGTTGCGCGCAAAATTGGGCGCGGTGCCGATTCAGGGCAAAGGGCTGCTTGCCACCGAAGGGGTTACGTCGATTCCGCTGCACGGCTTGGCCATTCCGGTGTTGGCGGTTGAGTCGGGTTTCTATGAATTTCGCGACGCGCAAGGCATTTGCCATGACATAAGTGAAGTTCACATGGGCACCGACTACGACTTGCTGCTGACAACCTGGGGCGGGCTTTACCGTTACGCGATCGGGGATCGGGTGCGCATGCATGGTTTCGCCGGGGAAGCGCCGTTGCTGGAGTTTCTCGGCCGCGGCGGTGTTGCCTCCGATCTGTGTGGCGAGAAGCTCACCGAGGATTTTGTGATCAACGCATTGCGGCCGCTGGGGTTGCGTTTTTCGCTTCTTGCACCGGACGTTGGGCGCGGTTACGTGCTGTTCGTTGATTGCGATGAGGTTGCGAATTCCTGCACGGAAGATTACGTGACGCGAGCCGATGCCGCGTTGTGCGCGAATCCGCAATACGCCTACGCACGCAAACATGGCCAACTGGCGCGCGTTGAAATCCGACATTGCACGCAACCCCTGCAATCATGGCGGCGTGAACATCTGGCGCGCGGCATGCGGCTGGGCGACATCAAGCCGCCCGCGTTTTCGCCCCGCAACGACTGGGAGCGCTGCTTCGAGGTGATCAAGCCGTGAGCCGTTACACCTTCGCGCTCGCCTCGACGGCAGACGACGCGCAACTCAGGGCGCGCATGGCGCAAGATCACATGGAAGGCGCGATCGCGGTGAGTTTTCGCCGCGAGCCTTCGTATTTTGAGGGTTGCCGGGTGCAGGGCGATGTGACGCAGGTGGTGAAATGCGTTGACAACCAAACCGGCGGGCTGGCCGGGTTGGGCAGCCGCAGTACTGCGCTGGCGTACGTGGATGGCGCGGAACGCAGAATTGGTTATCTATCCGATTTACGTGTCGCACCCGAATACAGGCGCGGCATGCTGCTGGCGCGCGGTTACCGTTACTTTCGCGCGCTGCACGATGCCGATCCCGTGCCGTTCTACACCACAATGATTTACGAAGGTAATGCGCCCGCTCTCGAAGCATTGAAAGGCGGTCGCGCGGGGCTGCCGGTCTATCGAGACTGGGGTCGCTTTCTGACGCCGGCGCTACATCTGGATTTTCGCGTAAAGCCCGCGCCCGTTGCGGGCGTGTCAGTGGAGCGTGGCACACCTGCGCGGCGTGCGGAGATCGTGAAATTTCTCAACTGCCGGCATTCGCACAAACAATTCGCACCCGTGGTTCGCGAAAGCGATTTTCCGCATGGACGCTTTCGCGGCCTGCGCGCGGAAGATTTTTATCTCGCCGTGCGCGACGGCCGTATTGCCGGCACGATAGCGGTGTGGGATCAGTCGGCATTGCGGCAAACGCATGTGGAGCGCTATTCAACTATGCTGAAGCTGCTGCGTCCCGCATACAATGTGCTGGCGGGAGTTTCCGCATTAAAGCCCTTGCCCGCGCCGGGCGAGCGTATTCCCGGCGTGTATCTCGCGTGCATCGCAACAGAGGAGGACGATGTGGATGTGTTTCGCCACCTGCTGCGCGCCGTGCACGAAGACATCCGGCGCGGCCCGTGGCACTTTGCGATCGCTGGCTTGCACGAGCAAGACCCGCGCGCAGCCGTGCTTGCCGAGATGCGGCATTTACCCGCGGCGGGGCGCTTGTTTGCGGTGCACTTCGTGGATCAGCCGTTGGACATAGAGCCGCTTACGCGGCGCGTGCCCTATGTGGAGGCCGGGTGTCTGTGACAACGTGGCAGCAGTTCCCCAAACGCGGCGATCCACGTATCGTGGTCGCGGCCATACTCGCGGCCTACGCGGCGCTTGGCATCTTCGTGCTTGGTTTCAATCGCAGCCCAGTGCAGTTTGCGATCACCATCGGCGCGGCGATGCTGCTCGACATGGTGCTCAATCGCCTGCTGCGTGGCGGGTATCTATTTCCATTGAGCGCGCTCATCACCGGGCTGGGCCTGTCGATACTGGTGAATTACGCGCACGGCTGGTGGTATGCGTTGATTCCGGTTTTTCTCGCTATCGGCTCGAAGTATATTTTTACGTTCGAGGGGCGGCACGTTTATAACCCCGCGCTGTTCGGCGTGGCCGCGAGCCTGTTGCTCGCCGATGGCATGATCAGCGAGGCGCCAGCGTATCAGTGGGGCGGCTCTTACGCGGTGGCTGCGTTTGTGTTGACCGGCGCGCTGATGTTGCTGGTGTTGCCGATACGAAGACGCGCGCTGATCGTCTCGTTCCTCGTGTTTTATTGCGTGGCGCTGGCGGTGCGCGCGTGGCTCACGCGCTGGCACATGCCGATGGAGACCTGGTTTCTGGGCGCGCTCACGTCACCCGCGTTCTATCTGTTCACGTTTTTCATGATCACCGATCCTCGGACCTCGCCCGGCCGCCGCCGCGGGCAGGTGCTGATGGCGCTCGGCATCGTGGCGATTGATTTCGTGCTGCATTTGCAACAGGCGTTGTCTACTTTGTTTTATGCGGCGTTTATTGTTGCCTCGTTGCGGCTCGTGTGGCTGCACGCACGCGGATGGCGTGTGGCGGTGTCGCGTGTGCGCGACGCGTTGCCGCGCTGGGGGATGGTCGGCGTCTTCGGTATCGTGGCGTGGGCCGCGCATGCGCAGCGGGCCAGCCCGCAAAGTGTTGCATCGGCGGGCTTTCGTCTGGAAGCCATTGACGTGCGCGCGGCGGGCATCAGCGGCAGACCCAGCGACATACTCGAACGCGTCGATCCGCGCATTGCGCACGTGGGCAAGTGGCTGCTGTCGGTGGGCGATGCGGTTGCCGTGGCGGATGTTGATAACGACGGCTTGCAGGATATTTTTCTCACGCACTCGCTGAAAGACCCGGCTGATCGCGGCGCACTCTATCGAAATCTGGGCGGCTTCAAATTCGAGCGCATATCACTGCCTGCGCTCGACGACATGGCGCGCTCACCGGAGCAACATGGGTTGATTTCGGGTGCAATGTTTCTGGATTACGACGGCGACGGCGATCAGGATTTGCTGGTGCTCGCGGGCTGGGGCCGCTTGCGGCTGCTGCAAAACCGGCTGGTTGAGGATGGCAAACTAGCGTTCGTCGATGTTACGCGCGAAGCGGGCATCGACGAATACGCGGTGAGCATCGCGGTAAACGCGCTCGACATCAATCGCGACGGCAAGCTTGACCTCGTCGTGGGGCACGCGATGAATCCGCTGTTGCCCGGTTACACCACGCCGGCGCCGTTTAATGTTTTCAAACTGCCGCAGCCGCAATACGCGGGTGACCGGCGCATGTTCAACTTCATGCATCGCACCTGGCATGATGCCGCGAACGGCGGCGGCGTGTCGCTCTACCTGGGGCGGCAAGGGGGATTCGCGCGTGCCGATGAAAAGGCATATGGATTACACGAGAAGCGCTGGACCATCGCCATCGGCGCGGGCGATCTGGATAACGACGGCTGGCCGGATTTGTATCTCGCCAATGATTTTGGCCCCGATCAGTTATTAATGAATCGCGAAGGGAACCGTTTCGAGACCATCAAGGGCGCGGTAAGCGGCGACATCGGCCGCGACACCTACAAGGGCATGAATGCCTCGCTCGGCGACATGGATGGCAATGGATTGCTGGATATTTATGTCTCGAACGTGCATCACAAGTTGCAGGCCGAAGGCAGCTTGTTGTGGATGAACCATGGCAACGCATGGAAGGATCAAGCCGCGCGCCGCAACGTACTCAACGAGAAGCGTTTCGGCTGGGGGGCGGCCATCGGCGACATGGATCGCGACGGGCGGCTCGATATTTTGCAGGCGAACGGCATGGTGGATGACGCGTACGACCGCAAGTATGCGGGCTGCCCCGACTATTGGTACTGGAATAAACAAATCGCGTTGTCGCCGCCTGACGTGCACGGCCAAGCCGACCGCTGGGCGGACTTGCGCGGACGCTGTATTTTTCCGCACGAGCGCGACCGTGTTTACTTGAATCGCGGTACACACTTCGTCGATGTCGCGCAACAAGCGGCCTGGACGCGGCCGGGTAACTCACGCGGCATCGCGCTGGTTGATCTGGATAACGATGGCACGCTCGACGTGATCGTCACGCATCAATTTTCGCCGGCATCGATTTATCGCAATGTTGCGGATAAGAAATCCTGGGTTGGGATCGCGCTTGAGGGCAACGCGCGCGACTGCAATCGCGATGCCGTCGGCACGCGCGTTTGGATCGAAGCAAATGGAAAACGGCAAATGCGCGAAGTGCATGCCACCAATGGTTTTGCCGCACAGGGCGACCGAAGGCTGTTGTTTGGCTTGGGCGATCACTCGGGCCCGGTGCGCGCGGAGATATACTGGTGCGGCGCGCGCGAGGCGCAGCGCGTTACCTTGCAAGCCAATCAGTATCATCGTTTGCGCCAGTAGGAACGCGAAACAAAAAAGTGTTTATAAACAAAAACTTACGAATTAACTAACTATGCAGCTTTTACAACGAACCACCTTCGATTATCCGCAAGCGTGGTATCCGCTGATCTGCTCGGATGAATTGCCGCGCGGGCGTGCGCTGGCCGTGCGCGCATTCAGCGATGATCTCGTCGCATGGCGCGGGCGGGGCGGGCAGGCGGCTGTGATGGCGCGCCACTGCGCGCACATGGGTGCCGACCTTGCGCGCGGCGTTGTGAGCGGTGACGATCTGGTGTGCCCGCTGCATCGTTTGCATATCGATCTCGCGGGGCATGGCCGCTACACGGTTGATTCCGCGCCGGCGCTTGGGCCGTGCCAGTTCGCGCTGCCGGTGATCGAACGATACGGCATTGTGTTTGTGTATCTGGGCGCGCGGCCCGCGTGCGAATTGCCTGCGCCGTACCGTGAGCCGCCACGATTTGGTTCGCGGCCGTTCGTGGAACATTTCGACACCTCATTCGACGCGGTGTGCCTGAACAATTTCGACCGTCAGCATTTCGGCACGGTGCATGGCCGCGAATTGCAGTCGTTCACGGTCGAGCGCCCGGCGGAAACGGGATTGCGCGTGCGTTTTCAGTCACGTGTCGCGGGCGCGGCGTTTGCTGACAAACTCATGCGCGCGGCTGGCATCAGCGAGGTCAACATCGAAGTGGAAATCCATGGTGGCAATCTCGCGCTGATGCGCAACCCGCGCACGGGCGCCGCCGCGATCATCACCACGCTGCCGGTGGAGGCGCAGAGTTCGCGGTTATTCGTGGTCACCTTTGGCGCGAATGGCAGCCGTCTGCGCTTCGCCATTCAATCGTGGATCGTGATGCACTTTTTGAAGCAGGACATGCGCGCGCTCGACGGCATGCGCATTCGGCTCGATGCGGGCCTGCTGGCGGGCGACACGGTGTTGAAGCAGTGGGACGATTATTATCGCGCACTGCCGCGCACCAGCGTTGCGCGGCTGCGCGGGCGTGCCGGCGGAGTTGGTCAGCTTGCGGTGGTGGCGTGAGCGGCCGCGGACGATGCTCGTAGACCAAAGGAGGTGCGGTATGAAAATTATCTTGATTACGTCGTGGCTGGCGTGCAGCCTCCTTGCGGCTTCTTTGCCCGCGGCCGGACAGGAGCCGCGCGGATTTCCCACCAAGCCGGTGCGTGTGGTGTCGAGCGCGGCGGGCAGCCAGACCGATTTGCTCTCGCGCATGATCGGCTCCAAGTTAAGCGACCAATGGAGCCAGCCGGTGGTGATTGAAAATCGTTCGGGTGCGGGCGGTGCGCTGGCGGCGTCCATCGTCGCCAAGGCCGCACCCGACGGTTACACGCTATTGTTTCAGTCGCCGCAGTTCGCGGTGAATGCCGCGCTCAACGAGAAGCTGCCGTACGATCCCATCAAGGATTTCGCCGGCATCACGCGCGTGGGGCTGAGCACGGTGGTGGTCGTGGTCAGCCCCGGGCTTGGTGTGAAGACGGTAAAGGAATTCATGTCGCTTGCCAAGACGAGGCCCACGCCGATTATGTTCGGCTCGTCGGGTGCGGGCAGCAGCATGCACATGAACGCGGAGCGCTTCAAATTCGCGTCGGGCATCACCGCCACGCATGTGGGGTTCAAGGGCGCCTCCGAGGCTGTCATCGAAGTGGTGGCTGGCCGTCTGCAATACGCGACACCCGCGCTGACGGTCGCGCTGCCGCTGCTGCGCGACGGAAAGCTTACCGCGCTGGCGGTGTTGAATCCGCAACGCTCGCCTACGCTGCCCGATGTGCAGGCGATCGTCGAAACATTCCCTGGCTATGGCCGCGACGGCTCGTACACGCTGTTTGCTCCGGCGGGAACGCCGCGCGCGCTGTTGCAAAAGATCAACAAGGACGTGGCGCAACTGCTGACCCTGCCCGACATCAAGGAACGTCTGCAACGCATGGAGTTCGACGTGGCGACCTCGACGCCCGAGGAAACAGACCGCATGACGCGTGCCGACATTGACACCTTCCGCAAGGTCGCACGGCAGGCGGGGTTGATCGCGAAGTAACTATTCATACGCCAGCGGGAAAAGCTTGCGCACGCGGCGCGTGAAAAAGTCACGCATTGAGCGCGTGAATATGCGCAGCACTTTGAGCCCGGGGTCTTTGCTATCGGGCCAGGCTTGAAGCAGAGCGTCGGTTGCGTCGAGCTTGTTGCGGGATTTTGCGGTTTCGTGCCGCAGCCAATCGTGAAAAGCCGGATGCCCGGTGATCAACTTCACGTCTGCTGGCATGCCGGTTATCCCGCATTCCTCAAGCAACTCGCGCGGCACATTGACGATGCCGTGCGCGAGGTCGTCATCCAGATCGCGCAGCGCCGAGCAGCGTGCGAAACACGGTACTACCGGCGCAACGTCATGTGCGCGGATGCGGCTGTCGGTCAGCAGCAATTGCAGATCAAGGGAGCGGGTAAAGGTCTCTGCGAGATGTGCATCGAGCGCGGCGCTGTACAGCACCCGGCGCGCGTCGATGCGTTCGCGGTCGCGGCACAGGGTGTCGATTAGCGCGAGAAAATTCTCGTATGGTGATTCGGCGGCGGTTGCGCGTCTATCGAGTTCCCACGTAACGGCATGTGCGAGCAGGCCTTCGCGATCCAGTGCGAATTGCCCCGTGGCGATTTGTTGCCGCACGCGCGCCGCCGCGGCGAGCGGTGGTTCCGTGATGATACGGTCACCGTCGAGTATGTCGTCAAGACGCTGCGCCAGGCAAAACGCCACGCGCATGCCGCGCCGCGCGCGCCACGCGAATAGCGAATGCCAGTACAACAGCAGGAAAATCACGAAGTAGCGCCGATGTCGCCGGATAAAATGCACGAACTCGGCGAGGCACGCAAGTTCGGCGCGCACTGTTTCGCCAAACGTCAGCGGCGCTACCTTGGAGTCACGCGTCACGCGGCACGTGGCAATGGACGCGGTCCGCGCCACATCGATAGGTAGACGCTCAAAAACGACGGGCGCTGTTCGCTGAAATCAACATAGCGCGGCAGATGTATCCACGGCACCGACGGATGCTGATGATGCGCAAGGTGATGGTGATAGTTCAAAAAAAACCACTGCACCGCGCGATTGACGCGCAGATTCCATGCGCCGTTTTTGACATCAAGCGGGCTGAACGCGTGATCGGCATATTGCAGCGAACTCCAGTTGACGGCGAACGCGGCGTAACATGCGAGCCATCCGGCGAGCGTGAGATCGAGCAAAAATACCAGGGCGGTCTGGAACAAAATGGTGAGTAAAATTTCCAGCCGCATACGCGTATGTGCGGCGCGATCAAACCCGGCGAACATCGCCGCCGCTCCTGTTTGCTGCCCCAGCGCGCCATCACGCGCGCGGAATACGCCTAGCCTGAAAACCCAGGGCGCCACTAGAAACACGATGCAGCCCAGGGGCAGAAACACCCAATACAAACCGGTGAGTATGCTGTACCACTGCGCGTGTTTGAGCAGCCGCGAGTCGCCGGGGCGTATGTAATCAAACTGCTCGTCCGCGCTGCGATTGCGCGCGTGATGGCTCAGATGAAACACGCGTTGAAACGACAGGCCAGTGGGGATCATGGCCGCTGCCAGTACTCCTGCTGACTCATTAACTAATTGATTATTATGATAAATGCCATGAACGCTCTCGTGCAGCAGTGAGAACGCCGTATTGTTGAAATAGGAGAACGCAATCGCCGCGGCGAGCACCATCCATGCCTGCGGCGCATGGGACGCAACGGCAAGCAACGCCGCGCAACTCGCGATTGCACCCGCGAGCAACAGCAGATTCAGCGTGCCGGGAATGCGTTCGTTGTTCATCGCGACGCGTGTTATCGAACAGCAATGCTATTGCTTGCGCCGGCGTCCGATCAAAAAGCCGATCGCAAGCGCGATCAACGCCGCAATGCCGATCGCCCAATACAGCGTCTTGGTCACGGTGGACAACACCGGGTTGTCGAACAGATTGGCGGAAATATGAAACGACGCGATCTGCCAGCGGCCATCTTCGCGCACCAGCGTGGATGTCCAGCGCGAGTTGATTTCGTATTCCGCGCCGCCGACGAGTTTGTATTTGCCGAGCGACGAACCCCATGAGATCGCGGTGTCGCCGCCGTAGAGCAGGCTAAGTTCGTCTGGCGTGAAAGTGACGTTCACCGACTCGACCGTGCGCGATTGTCCTTTCATCAGTTTGTCGTTGTATTCGCGCACCTTGGCGTGGCCGCGCCCGCCGCCGGCATTGATCGAGGTGAGCACCACGTCCTTGTGCGCGTGTTTCAACACGCCATCGATGTCGCCCTTGTTCATCGCGGCCTCGACTTCGGTTTTAAGTTTGCGCAACTCGTTGTGTAGTTGCTCGACGGCAGCCTTGTCAGGCTCGGCGGATAAAGCCGCGCCTGGCAGCGCGAAAGCAACCATCGTCAGTATCAATGCGTGTATCAATTTCATTCTCTTTTCCCTCGGAACGGATGACGTACGGAGCGTATCAACACCCATGTTACTAGCAACCCGGCGATCACGTCGAGCACATGATGCTGATGCACAAGAACCACCGACGCGCATATCAACACGAACCAAGCGGCGAATACATTGCGCAGCCGCGGCGGCGAAGGCTCGAGCAGCGCGCCGAGTATCAGTCCGCTCATGATGACATGCAGCGACGGAACAAGGTTGTGCGGGTGATCCAGCGCATAAATGGCGGCGAACAAACCCTCGGGCGAGGCCGCGCGCGCAAAACCCAGTTGCGCCGGCAGCAGCAGGAAGGCCGCGCCGGAGACCATGACGCCGAGTGCAATGCGTTTTGACAGCAACAGCAGCGCGTCGCGATTCAGGCAGAACACCGGCAACACAAACAACGCAAACAGCGACAGATATATCCAGATCATCCACGGCGCGAGCGGTATAAAAAGCTCCCAATCGAAGTAGAGCCGCAAGGTGTGCCGGCGTTGTGACGCAAGCCAGTTGCAGCCGCCATAGACCACGACGAAGATCGCGGACAGCAGCGCCATGCAACGCAGCGCGGTGCGCACGTTCCCGGCTTCGGGCCGCAATGTCCAGCGTGATTGCAATGCTTTACGTGCCCGAGTTCACAAGTCGTCGATCTGCACCAGCTTCATGCGCGACGCCGCGCCGCTCTTGACGGCCACCTGCGCTTTGCGCCGGCCAAAGTGTGCGGAGATCAACTCGATCAATTCCTTGTTGGCTTTGCCATCCACAGGCAGTGATTTGAGTTGGGCGTAGTAGGTGCCGTCGGGCAATTCTTCGATTTCGCTCGCGCGTGCATTGG
Organism: Bordetella parapertussis; assembly: GCA_945901405.1. Taxonomy (GTDB): domain Bacteria; phylum Pseudomonadota; class Gammaproteobacteria; order Burkholderiales; family SG8-41; genus CAMDLH01. The sequence continues at coordinate 40,511 of CAMDLH010000001.1, forward strand.
GTTTTACCTTGACGCGGATGGATTTCATGAACGCGTGCCCGTGAGCTGTGCACCGTCAAACTGTTGAAGCGCCAGTTTCGCGGCTTCGCGAACATCCATATAGTTGCTGACGGACAATCGCGTCAGCAGCAGCACCGAATTCTTGTGCCGAAAGCACGCAATGGAAGATACAAGCTCTTCAAGCAGGTAAGCATCCTCAAAATCCAGAATACGTTCCAGAAACATCGGATCCACTCTGCACCTCTTGCTTCGCAGCCAGCAGAGTGCCGTGAGAATTTCGTCACAGTCATGCGAATTCCGCAGTGTCGCTTTCAGTTCATCGTATGAAGGCTGTGCCGGCGGCGGCTCGATCCGCGACCTCAATGCGCGGCCTTTGATCGAACCTTTGGGTATGCAGACAGGGCAACCGCACAATGGGCGTCCATGCGCGTACGGCATGTAGCGCCAGCCAATTGTCTGAGGGAGTTGCCGTACGCGCGTGATTTCGCGTGGCAGAATTTTTCGTTGAATGAACATTTCGTAGCCCAATGGATCAGGCAATTTCAACAGATCACCTATGGCTTCGCCAAGCTTCAGCTCGCGGTGCGGGGCGTTGTATTTTCCCGCCCACACTTTTTCGTCCGAGGGCATCCGAAAGTAAATGCCCGCATACGTGCGCGCACCATTGCGCCGCAATTCTCGCAGCCATTGATGCGACACGAAGTGATTCTGCGTCACGGGCATGAAATACACGGCTCGCAATTTCTTCCCCGGTGCAATGCCATTGGTGGTGATCTTCTTGCTTAGCTTGGCATCGGCGATGTGCACTACCGTAGGCATGCGAAGCGGAAGTTCGGAAATCGAGGAATTTTAAAAATATCAATAAAAACAATTATTTACGTAAACGCTGTCTCACTGTGCTATTTCGCCAGCGGGGCGCGATAACCCTGAAACGCAGGCGATTCAGTACCCGGCGCGGCGCCTTCTTCACCGGAGAATCCAACGCGCGGCTGACTATAGCCCTCGCGCGCGCGCCAGCCGGGATACTTGAGTATGAAATTATTCAAGCCGCCGCCGGTGTCGTATTCGAGTTTTTGTCCGGGGTTGCGTTTCATCCACTCGGCGCGCAGTTCGGGGCCGGTTTTGTACCACGGCACTTTGCTGAACCATACGCGGCGCGCGTATTGCTCACGCCACGGCGTGCCTTTCATCTCCAGCCACATTTCGTGGGCCTTCTGGATGTTGTAGCGGTAATTCATTTTCCAGAATTCACGGCCGAGGATGTCGCCGAAGATGAACAAGCGCCCGTCGATGATTTCGTACTCGGTGGGATCGGAGCCGAGCTTGATGCCGTAGGCCGCGCCGTTGGAGCAGAACGCGCCGTACTGCGGTTCGTACTTCGTGGGCGCCTGCATGAACAGCGCGCGATGTTTCGCGTTGAGGAAGTAATACGTCTTGCCTTCGTGCGTGGCGTTGATGTCCGGGTAGCCGCGCATGGGCTTGCCCAGGGTGAAGTAGGCCACGGGGTCGTGGCCCAGCAGCATGACATCGTTGCCAGCGCCATCCTTGATAGTGGCGTTGATGGTGCCGCAGCCGCCGAGCAGGCTAAGCGCGGCAAGCGCTGCTATTGCCAGCAGAAGCCGCAGCGCTTTCATGCGTTTATCAATTCCACGGCGCCTTGAGCGGATCACCCTTGATCGTCGTGCGATGCATGATGCGTCTTTGATTGACATCGATCTCCGTGCGGTAGTGCATGCAGCAGCGGTTATCCCACAGCACGGTGTCGCCTTCCTGCCATTTGTGCATCCACGCGTATTTGGCTTGCGTGGCATGTGCCCACAGTTTGTCGAGCAGCGCTTCGCTTTCGTCATTGGGCAGGCCGATGATGTAGTTCGACGGCCACACACGGCGCCGGCCGAGGTAGAGCGCGCGTTTGCCGGTGGCCGGATGCACGCGCACCAGCGGATGCGTGGGGCCTTCGACTTCTTCCGGTTTCGCGGGGAGCTTCACGCCGGGGCGCAGCACGCCCGCGCTGTTGCGGCTGGAGTCGTGCACTTGTGATTTGCCTTCGATGGCCTTTTTCAGATCGTCGGGCAATTCGTCGTAAGCCATGTACTGATTGTTGAACGACGTGTCGCCGCCGCCGTTGACCGGCACCACCAGCGCATGCAGCATGCTGCCCGCGGGCGGCACTTGCACGTAAGAGTTGTCGGTGTGCCAAACAACCTCGTAGCTGCCCAGCCCGCCGTTGTCCAGCACGGGCTTGCCGTTCTTGCCGATGTTGGAAATGATCGACACGCTGGGGTGGCGCGAGATCATGTACTCGTCGTCCACTTTTTCACCCACCTCAAGGTGATACTTGCGCGCGGCGGCGGTGTGCGGCGCGCCGAAGACCTCCGACACGGCCATCAACTGATCGTCGTTGAGTTTTGGCCCGTGCCAATAGAGCACCATGTGCTTCGCCCACGCGTCGCGCAGCGCCTGCTTCACGTCATCGGGGATCGGCAGCGTCGCGTCAAAGCCGCGTATCTCGGCGCCGACCGCGGCGCCGGTGGGCACGACTTGAAAATGGGCGAGTGTATTGACGGCGGGCGGGCGCTCGGTGGTGGCGGCTGCGGCTATTTGCATGGATGGCTCCTTGTGAGTAAATCGATTCTGTTCTTGCCGCGCGGTTGCGTCAAGCGACTGTTCACGCTATTCACGCATCGCCAAACTTAAAGCCGATTTTTTGCAAACCCGCCAGCGCGGATGTGCCGTATTCGGTCTCGATCTCTTTCGCGAGGCTAGGCGCGTAGGCGATCGGGTCGGCCTGTTCGTTGGTCTCCGGTACGATCATGACCAGCAGCCTGCCAACCTCGTTTGATACGTTGAAGAACTTGCGGTTTTCGCCGCGCGGCACCGAGACCATGTCGTTCGGCTCCAGCACGGTCTTGTATTCACCGCTCTCGCCCCACGAAATCTCGAAGCGGCCGCAGAGACAAAAGAAATTCTCGACCGTGTTCAGGTGGCGGTGCAGGCCCGGGCCGTTGCCCGGCTCGCACTCCGCGATGGAAACGACAAGCCCGCGCGGCCCCTTCACCGGCGCGCCCGCGCTGCGGCCCTGATAGTCGGGCGGCGCCATCACCGGATAGACCTTGCGCGCCGTCACTTTTTCGACCGCGCCCGGTGGAATGTTGTGCGCGTCGAAGTTCTGGGTCTGATAGGTTTGCAGATTATTGAAGCGGGCGACCCGGGTGGCTTCCATCTGCTCCGGCGTCAGGGATTTGTAGGTCATGGTGAGTTCTCCAGTTGATCGAGCGTAGTTTGATTCAAAAACCGATGGTCGGGCAAGCGCCAAACCGGCCGCGGTCTCGGGCGAGCGTTCAGCGCTGCCGCGTGGCCGCCCACAGCCCGTAGCCGGTGATCACCACGCATACCGCCACGCCCAGAATGACGCCGCCGTAACTGCCGTGGCGGTCGAACATCCATCCTGCCCACCACGGGCCCAGCGCCGATCCCAAGCCAAAGCCCAGATCCAGCAATCCCAGGATGGTACCGAGGTTCTTGCCCGAAAACCGGTCTGAGACGGCCGACGCATAGACCGGGGAAATGCCGTTAAAGCCGATGCCGTAGGTGAGCAGGTAGCCCGCGAGCAGCGCGATGCGCAAGCCGTGCGATTCCGCCGAAACGAGAGAAGCAATCCACAGCAACGCCAGCCCGATGAGGCTGATGGCGCAGATGAGGACAACGCAGGAGGCGCGGCCGATGCGGTCGGACAGCGGCCCCCAGATGAGTCCGCCGGTGGCGCGCAGCACGCCGAGCACGCCGAAGATGAGCGATGCGAGCGTGAGGCTATATCCCATGTCCACCAGCATGCGCGTCTGGTGCACGACGATCACCATGTTGCATAGCCCCGTCGCGGTGACGGCAAGCGCCAGCAGCCAGAATGCCGGCGAGTGCAGCGCCTCGCCAATGGTGGTGCTGGGCCGCGCGGGCGCCGCGGGCGCGGCAGGCTCGCGTAACGCGCCGTCGGGCGCGAGGCCGACACCCCCGGCGGAATGGCGGTGGAACAAAACGTTGATCGGAATCAGCACCACCATCGCCGCCACGCCGAACCACCACATCGTTTCGCGCCAGCCGATGCGCACGATCAGTTCCGCGCTGATGGCGGCAATCGCGAGCGAACCCAGGCCCACGCCCGCGAGCGACAGCGCGGAGGCAAGCCCGCGCCGCCGCACGAACCAGCGCGGGACGATGGCCATATGCGGGATAAATCCCAGCGCGGCATAGCTGAGACCCAGCATGATCCCGTAGGCGGCAGTCAGGCCCACGAGGGTATCCACCATGGCACAGAGCATCAGCCCGGCCCCCATGCACAGCGCGCCGATGGTAAACAGCACGCGCGCACCCAAGCGGTCGAACAGGTAGCCGGTGAGCGCCGCCGTGCAGGCATACACAATCATCGCGGCGGACACGATGCCCGCGGTGTCAGCGCGCTTCCAGCCTGTCTCGTCCAGTATCGCGGAATAGTAGACGCCGAACGAGAAGCGAAACCCCAGCGAAACGAACAGCGTGACGAACATCACGGCCACGATGACCCAGCCGTAATAAATGCCGCGCTTCTGGAACCAGGCGATCAGTGGCGGGGTGGTAACGTGCATGGTGCAATGGTAAGCCGGTTCGTTTGACGGTGCTTGCGTTCGAACATCTGCCCCGCGAACTTCTCCATGGCCTCGGCGCCTCCGCCCAATTCTGGCGTGTAGAAGTCAATCGCGGCGACAATGTATCGGTGATCACCAAAGGCGTCAACGGCCAGGTTCCATCGTGACATGGCGAGCTTGCGCGCGGCGCTTGACGTTTCTATGATGCAGAATGTTGAACAGGGGCACAGGCACAATCATGCATCGATCCACGGCAGCAGTGCTGCTGGCGGCAAGCCAGGCTTATATGCCCAACGCCGCGGCGCAGGCGGATTGGAAACCGCAGCGGCCCATCGAGATCGTGGTGCCGGTTTCGGCTGGCGGCACGCTCGACCGGCCCGCGCGCGTGCTGCAGCAGATATGGACGGAAACGCGCATGGTCGATGTGCCGGTCAACGTCAACAACAAGCCCGGCGGCGGGCAGTCGGTGGGCCTGACCTACGTCCACCAGGCCAAGGGCGACGCGCACCGTTTTGCGGTCATGTCGGCGCCGCTGGTCAGCAACTTCATCACGGGCACCAGCAAACTGCACTACTCGGAATTCACCATCCTTGGGCAGTTGTTCACCGAATACATGGTGGTGTCGGTGCTGCCGGGCTCGCCGATAAAGAGCGCGGGCGATCTTGTGGCGCGGCTCAAACCCGCGCCCGATGCGCTGTCAGTGGCGATCGGCACGACCGTCGGCAACTCCACGCACATGTCGATCGCCATGCCTCTGAAGCGCGCGGGTGTTGACGTGAAGCGCATGAAGAACGTGATTTTTTCATCCAGCGCGCAATCGATGACCGCGCTGCTCGGCGGCCACGTGGAGGTCGCCGCGTCGTCGCTGTCGACCGGGGCGATGCACAAACGCAACGGCAAGCTGCGCATACTCGCGGTGACCGCGCCCAGGCGGCTCGCGGGTGATCTCGCCGACGTGCCGACATGGCGCGAGCAGGGTGTCGATGTCGTAGTGTCGAACTGGCGCTTTCTCACCGCCCCCGCGGGGCTGACGGCGGCGCAGATCGCGTGGTGGGATGCGCTGTTCGAGCGCACCGTGAAATCGCCCGAATGGAAGAAAGTGCTCGACGAGCATCAGTGGATAAACGAATACATATCGAGCCGCGCGGCGCGCAAGTTTCTCGACCAGGAACACGCCGAGGCGCGCGAGATACTTACCGAGCTCGGCGTGGCGAAACAGTAGGCATAAACCAATCATCTTGCATTATTGACGAATAACACAGGCGAAGAGGATACCCGCATCATGGATACTGGACTAAAAGGCAAAACAGTTCTAATCACCGGCGCGAGCCGTAATGTAGGTCGCGACGCGGCGGTTTTTTTCGCGCGCGAGGGTGCGAACCTCGCGCTGTGCACCAGCAGCAAGATGGAGGGGCTGGAGGAAACCGCGCGGCTGGCGCGCGCGAAAGGTGCTGAAGTATTGACTTACAAGTGTGACGTCGCCAATGGCGCGCAGGTGGCGGCATTCGTCAAGGCCGCGCGCAAAAAATTCGGCGGCGTTGATGTCGCGGTGAATAACGCCGTGTATCGCGCCGAGGCGCGGGGCAAGGGTTTTCTAGATATGCCATTCGATATCTGGCAACGCAACATCGAAGTCAACCTCACTGGGCCGTATCACATCTGCCGCAACGTGATTCCCGACATGAAGAAAAAGCGCTGGGGCCGCATCATCAATTTCTCGGGCATCGCGCCCTTTCTCGGCCACGGCGCGCACAAGGCGATGGCCAAGGTCGGCATCATCGGCTTCACGCGCGGGCTTGCGACCGAATTCGCGGCAAACGGCATCACCGCCAATTGCATAGGCCCCGGCACCATCGCCACCGAGCGTGAGTCGAAACTGCCGGACAAAAAGCTGCGCGCCGAGCAACCCGTGCGCCGCCTGGGCAAACCCGAGGAAATCGCCGAGCTTGCGGTCTACCTTGCCAGCGAACAAGCGGCGTTCATCACCGGGCAGTGTTATCTGGTGAATGGCGGGTTGTACTACTTGTAGCGCTCTTCACAACCCCGTCGTTCCGGGCTTGACCCGGAACCCAGGTTGTAGCGTGCGCGAAGCGCATTTGTCCGGCGCTACGCGCCGATGATTAACGCACTGGATTCCAGCCTGCGCTGGAATGACGCATGAGGTAGTGATTGAATGCGCAGCTCGTGAATTAACAGGCGAGCCTTAGCCGAACTGTTTCACGCCTGCCTTCAACGCAGCCTTCCTGAAATCCACGTCCAGCGTGGCCAGCGGCAGGCCCAGCCGCAGGGCCAGCTCAAGGTAAGAAGCGTCGTAAGACGATAACTTGTATCGCCGCGCCAATTGCAGCGTATCCGTCAGTGCATGTGCGTATGTGGCCTGATCGACTACGATATCCACGCCGTCGAGCATCTCAAGGAACGCGCTGCTGCGCGCTTCCGTCACCAGCGCCTTTGATTCGGCTTTGGCGATTACATTTGCAACTTCGAGGCCCCATGTCATGGGCACGCGCGCAGTGTCCGCTTTCAGCGCATCAAGCACCCTGCCCGCGTAGGCGATTTCCTGTGGCTTGCCGTCACCGAGAAACCAGCGCATGGTCACCGAGTTATCGAGAACGAAACTCACGCGCGCCCTTCTGCAATGAGCTTCTTGATATCAACGCCGCGCACCGGGTCGGCGAGCATGAACGCCTTGAGCCGTTCCGCAGCGGCAACCTTGTCCTTGAAGCGGGCGCTCACGCTGGGCACCAGATCGGCTACGGCCTCCCCGCGATTGGTGATGGTAAAACTCTTGCCGGATTTTACCTGCCGCAGCAGTTCGGGGAGTTTTGTTTTCGCCTCGTACGAACCAATTTCGGTTTTCATGGTGCGCATATTCCAGGTTGGTTTAATCAGACTAGTATATAGACCAGTCCAGATCAAATCAACATCTGGATAATTGCATTCCTTATGGTTCCTTATGGTTCGTCATGACCTCCTGTGAACCCCTACGGCCGCACCACCAGCGGTGCAATCGGCGTCTCGCCAAAAATCTCCGGCGCGTACATCGCCTCCACGCGAGCCGGTGGGAATTCAAACGTGCCGGCGTTATTCAAACGCACGGTGTATTCGACGCTCCACTGGCCTTGCGGCACGTACCGGTAGTAGCCGCGATAACTCTCTGCGGCGCGCTCCTCGAACACGGGCCACGCGCCCGTGCGCTGCTGACCCTGCTGCGCGAGCGTGCTCTCGCGCGCGAGGCCGCGCCCGAGGATGGTGGCGCCGCTGGGCACCGGGTCGCGCACCACCACCCAGGTGAGCGCGGCGCTGCTCGACATGCTGAGCGTCACGCGCGCGACATCGCCCACGCTCCATTGTCCTGGCGTTTTCTGTTCCACCGGCGTGACGCTGCGCGCGACCGAGAGACCCTGCGCCACCGCTTTGTCGAGCTTCACCGCCGCGCGCACGGCTACTGTCGCCCACGGCGCGCCGCTGCCTTGATGACTTAACGTCAATGTGCCGGGCGCGCCGTCGCGCGGCCACGCGAGCGCGGTGCTGGCCGCGCCGGGCCATTTTACGGTGGCGCTTTGCCCGGCGAGACGCATGGTGCTCGCCCCCGTCACCGGCTCGGCTTCGCGCGCGCGGGCAAAGTCCGCCAGCGCGATCGATCCCCACACGTTGGCGGTGGTGGTGCCCCAATGCCCTTGTTGTTGACGCCCGACGAGGCCGGTGACCAGCAGCGGCAGTTCGTCGCGCCAGCTCGTATCTTCAGTACTCCAGCGGTTGACGATCCACGCGGTGCGTGCGGCGGCCATGTTGCCGTTCCACATGAACCACCACCAGTTCTCGCGCGCTTCGTTGCGCCAGTTAAGCCGCGTGCCCTGCACGTCGTAACGCGAGCGCAGTGCGCTGGCGGCTTCCTTCAATGCATCGACGCGCTTGGCGTCCTTCGGTGAGGCAAGCACATAGCGTATCCAGTCCACCAGCGCGGTGGTAGGCAGCAGCGCCATGTCCTGCGGCGTGTGTTCAAGCGCGTGCGCTTGAGTGTGCGCCGTGGTTCCAACGGTTTGCAGATACCGTGGGAGAGCACGTCACTTGAAGAAGACTTCTGGTTTGTTCCTCCCAAGGCGCTTAAAAAACTGGCGGAAGCGGAAATCGAGCGCGAGTTTAAGATTGAGCTCGATCTATGGGAGAAAATAAAAGCGGCAACCCAACTCGATCCGTTGGAAGATTTCCTGCGGCGTTACCCGAACGGGCGCTTTTCCGAACTCGCGCAGTTGCGGCTCGACCAGGTGCTTGCGCGGCAAGGGGAAAAGAAGATTCAGGTTATCTCGTCTCCGGAAAATCCGTACAGCAAGGGGACTGTAGCAGCGAACACCGCGTACAAGATCGGTGATAGTTATTCTTATATTCCGGTTGACACCTTGACCAAGCTTGAAGGTGAACCATTTACCCGACGTGTCACCGGATTTACGGATACGGAAGTCATCTTTAATAATGGGAATTTCATTACTGATTTGTTGGGAAATAGGCTCAAAGTAGGAGGCGAGATTTGGTCGGCTAATCAAACAGTTCCCACTGAATTTGTGGTCGGTAAGCGCTGGGGAACGCGATTCCGCCGTACTCTTAGGGGTATCGACAGCACTGTTGAGATAGAGCTGGTAATCGCTGCACGTGAACAAATCACCGTTCCGGCAGGCACGTTTTACGCGTTTCGCGTGGATGCTCGTGGCTGGCACCATTATCCAGGAAATACCCTTTCCTGGGACTGGAAAAATTGGTATGCGCCAGAGCAGGTACGTCAGCCGGTTGCTTTGGCGTGGCTCACTAGGAATCAGTGGGGGGGGTTTAGTACTACGATCGGGGCGAAACTCTTGGCGTTTAGTCAACTGTAAAAGGACGTTCCGCTGGAGTTTGGCTTTCTGGTATTTCCGTTTTCTGATGCCGATTAATTCAAGGCCATTACATGCGCACCCAACTCATCACCATTCAAACCGACGACATTCCCATCGACGGCACGTTCCACGAGCCGGACGACGGCAAGCCGAAAGGTGTGGCGCTTTATTTCCACGGCAACACCATGAACTTCTACACCGGCGGTGCGCGCTTTTTGCCGCCAGTGCTGACCAAGCTCGGCCTCGCGGTGCTGGCGTTCAACCGTCGCGGACACGACATTCTCACCACGCGTGCGAGCCGCGCGGCGGAAGGCGGCGCGTTTCAAACCACGGCGCAGGCGATTGCGGATAATCGCTATGCCGCGCAGTGGCTGGCCGCGCGCGGCAATGCTACGTACGCGAATCCGGTGATCATCGCGTCGTCAGCCAAGGCAAATTCTCCTGTCCGCAGCGAGGGGTCAGGTCTTTCATTATCATATAAATCATGGTAACCTTGGCCCTACCATGGCAAGACCCCTACGACTAGAACTCGCGGGCGCTGTTTATCACGTCACCTCTCGTGGCGACGGGCGCGAGGACATTTACCTCTCCGACGAAGATCGCGTGGCGTGGCTTGAAACGCTTGCTGAAGTTTGCAAGCGCTTTAACTGGGTGTGTCACGCCTACTGCCAGATGACCAACCATTACCACTTGGTGATCGAAACGCCCGATGCCAACCTCTCCAAAGGCATGCGCCAGTTCAATGGCGTCTATACCCAGCGATTCAACCGCACTCACGCACGCGTGGGGCATGTATTTCAAGGGCGCTTCAAAGCCATACTGGTGGACAAGGACAGCTATCTGCTTGAGTTGGCCCGTTACGTCGTTCTGAACCCGCTGCGCGCAAAAATGGTTCGGCGTCTCGAACAATGGAAGTGGAGCAGCTACCCGGCTACGTGCGGAAAAGCTGCCAAACCGGACTGGCTGCATGTGGACTTCGTGCTTGCTCAATTCGCCGCACAGCGCGCTCGTGCCATTGAAAAATATGTGACCTTCGTGCACGAGGGCGCGGCTGCCCAGCGTGTGGAGCCAATTGCGGGGGCAGGTTTATCTCGGCCCCGATGCGTTTATCGAGAAAATGCAGGCCTTGGTGGACAAAAAGCCAATGCTTACGGAAGTCCCCCGTGCGCAACGCCGCGCGTCAAAGCGTGCGTTGAGTGAATATTCCGGCGCGCACGAGCGTAACGAAGCCGTGGCGCTTGCGTATTTGTCGGGGCAGCATACGATGGCGGCAGTCGCGGAGCATTTCGGCGTGCATCACACCACGGTAAGCCGACTGGTGAAGGTTTACGAAGCGGCGGAAAAGAGTGGAATGCGATAATGAAAGACCTGACCCCTTGCCTCGGCGCCACGACTTCGTATCGCGTGGTGAGCGACAACGGTGCGTGGAAGGTCGATAACGGGTTGTAAGTCCCTGCGACAATCGCGTCGTGGAATGCAGGCATCGAGGGTTCGGGTGACCCCGTTAACTACGCTCCCGTCGCGGCGAGCAGGAGGGTGTGGCGCGTGGGCATGGTGCGGATGTTACGAAACCCGCTCCGCCATCAGCATCGCGATCTGCGCGCCGACCATCATGTCATCCTCCTGCCCGAAGCCTTGATGACGTATGCGGCCCGCGCGGTCGATCAGGATCAGCGTCGGCGTGCCGCGCATGGCGTACGCCTGCATGGTGAGCGGAATGCCTTGCGCGCCGCCAGGCGTATCGACGCCGATGGGGAAGCCTAAGCGATACTCGTGGATGAAGGCCGCGAGCGACACCGGCGTCATCGCCGCGTGATGTTCGAACACGGTGTGCAGGCCGATCACCGCGACTTCGTCGTGATCGAAAATCTCGTGTATCTTTTTCGCCTGCGGCAACCCGTGTTGCACGCAGCCGGGGCACAGCATCTGAAATGCGTGCAGCACCACGACCTTGCCGCGCAGGCCCGCAAGTGTCGGCGGTGTGGCTGCGTTGAACCACTGCGTGATTTGCAGTTCTGGTGCGGCGGTGGGCGCGGCTGGCGAGGGCATTTCGTGACGGGATCGTAAGTATTTGTTTTTAAACGACAATGTATTGCATCAGCGTGTAGCCTTGATGCCTTGTAGAAACTCCTTCGAGCCGCGCGCCATGAATTGCTTTTGATGCACATTGATCCAGCGCAAACCCAAGTCGATGTAATGCCGCGTGGCGTCGATTTCATCCTGCACGTTCATGCCCGCGACCTTGCCGGCGTCAGCGACGCGCTTGATGGTGTCTTCGACCACGGCACGCACTTTCGGGTTCTTGCGCTGGCCCTTGAGGTCCATCGATTCGGCGAGGTCGTTCTGGCCGATGTAGTAGGCGTCGATGTCGGGCACCTTGAGCAGCGCGGGCAGGTTGTCCACCGCCTCCTGCGATTCAATCATCATCAGCAGAATTTTGTCGCGGTAGTCGCCGTCGCCCCAGCGTTTCAGTCCCTCGATGATGCGATTGGCGTCGGCTACGTTGTGCACGTGCGGCGCTTGTATGCCGCCCGCGCCGCAGCTCAGGAACCGATTGATCAGCCCCGGCTCGTTGCTCCACGGCCGCAGCACCGAGCCCATGCCGGATATGCGCGCGGCGCGCGAGAGTTCGCCAACCAGCTTGAAATCCGTGGTGCTGTGTTCGCAATCGATGAACAGCACATCGAAGCCGAGCCCGCCGACGAACTCCACCATCTCCGGCGTTGGGAAGTCGGTGTTGACGACGGAGATGATTTCCAACGAGAGGATTTGTTGTTTGGTTTTCATCGTGTTATGCCTCTTAATGACTATGACCGCCGATGCTGCAATGGAAGGATACGTAGCCGCGCGCGATTTGTATCAATCGTCAAGAGTGCGCCGTTTTCCAATTCATCCTCCATTTGCCGAAGCGCGCTGATGACGGCGGCGCCGGTTATTTCCGGGCTCAGATTGTCCGCGCGGATTTGCACGACGCTTGGTTTCTCGCCGTGAGTTGCGGCGAGGATGGCGCCGAAATAGAGATCATTGGTCAGCACCACGTAGCCGTGTGCACGTGCATAAGCCATGATCTCTGAATCTGGCGCGTTGTGCGCGCCCAGTGTGGCCCAATGCGCGGCCTCCAAGCTCGCATCGGTAAGCACACGAATCCATCGCGGCGACAGATTCATGTCGACGAGCAACTTCATGCGCTGGCCAGCGTAACCTCGCGTTCTTCGGCGCGCCATGCTGCATAGCGCAGCGCCTGCATGATGTCTTCGCGCTCCAGGTATGGGTAATCGGCGAGAATTTCATCAACCCCGCGGCCCGTACCGACTTGTCCCACGATCATGCCGACCGTGATGCGCATGCCGCGAATGCATGCCTTGCCGCCCATTGTGACCGGATCTTGCGTGATGCGACTGAATTGCTCCATGCCTGCCTCCGCTATCTTGCGTTCCCGATATGGTAGCGTAGAACGTGGCTCATGCCGCATGCGTCTTCGCAAAACCCCAGTCGATCTCAATGCCGAAGCCAGGCAGGTCATTCATATAAACGTAGCTGTCACGCACCTGCGCGCGCTCGCTGAACAGCCCGTGCCAGATCGGGTCGCGGTCGGGCGAGCCGTGTGATTCGACCGCGAAGCCGGTGCGTGGGAATGCGGCGACGAGGTGGCAGTGCATCTCCGGCGCGTGATGCGGGGTGATCATCGCGCCGGCGTGGTCGGCCATGTGTGCCACGCGCAGGGCTTCGGTGAAGCCTGCCGCGCGGGTGGCGTCGAACATGATGTAGCGCACGCAGCCGGTGGTCATGAAGTCGCGCGTGGTGAAGCGCGTGAGTTCGCGTTCACCGTGGGCGAGTGGTATCGACGTTGTCTTGGCGAGCAGCGCGAAATCGGCCGGCTGCAAATACCAGTGCAGCGGTTCTTCGAGCCAGAAAATATTGTAGGGCGCGACCGCGCGCGCGAACTCGATGCACGCGGGCAGGTCGTATGCGGCATTCAGATCGAGCATCAGAGAAATATCCGGCCCGATGGCGGCACGCGTGGCGGCGATGCGTTTGACTTCGTTGGCGACGGTGCCGGCGCCGGTTTTCAACTTCACAGCCTTGTAGCCGCGCGCTACAAATCCTGCAAGCTCATCGGCGCAGGCGGTGAGCGCGGCACCTTCGACGTAATAGCCGCCGGTACCGTAGGTGAACACCGGTTTGTTGTCCGCGCCGAGCAGCCTGTACACCGGCATGTTCGCGGCCTTGCCCTTGATATCCCACAGCGCCATGTCGATGCCGCCAATGGCCGCCATGATCTGCGGCCGCGCGGTGCGCGGCAGGCCTCCGATGCCGGGTTGTGGCGAGGTGAGGGCGAAGAGTTTCTCCCACACGTCGACGTGCGCGAGCGCGCTCATGCCGAGCGCGTGCGGCGCCAGCTTCGCCACCCATGCCGCGATGTCCTTCATCGGCGTGCTGCTCACTTGCCCGTAGCCCTTGATGCCATCATCTGTGACGACTTCGATCAGCAGCAGGGTCACATCGGCGCGCGATTCGTGCGCGGTGTGCTGCCGGTGTTTGAGCGGCGCGGATATTGGGTAGGTGTTGATCGCGGCGATGTTGCTCAAGTCAAACTCCCGGCGTTACTAGGGTTTTTTCGCCCCAATGAATTCCATGAATTCGCCCACTGCAGGCATCTGCTTGGTTAGATATTGCGTTAGCGCCGCGCTGCCCATGTAGGTGTTCTCGTACATGTTCTTCGATGCGTAGTCGCGCCATCCGGCGCTCTTGTGCGCGCGTTCGGCCATCGCCTCCATCACGGCGAGCGTTTCCTTGGGCACGCCCGCGGGCATGGCCAAGCCGCGTCCGCCGCCGACGTGCACGTTGATGCCGAGTTCCCGTAACGTCGGCACGTCGGGCAAGCCCGTCAGGCGCTGCTCGGCGGGCACGGCGAGTATGCGCAGGCGCTTGGCCTCGACGCCGCTCATCACCTCGCTCACGTTTTCCATGGTGAGATCGACGTGTTTGCCCATCACCGCGGCCATGGCATCGCTGCCGCTCTTGAACGACACGTATTTGAATTTCGCGCCGGTGGCTTTTTCGAGTTGATACTGAAAGAAGCGCGCGGTGCCGGTGGCCGAGGCGATGCCGTTGATGATGGTGTCCGGCGATTGTTTCGCGGCGTCGAGCAACTCCTTGAAGGTTTTGAATTTGGAGTCGGCGGGCACGGTGATCGATTGCAAATCAAAGCCGAACAACGCGACCGGCGAGTAGATGCCAAGGTCAAGCCCGGCGTCCGGGCGATTCGCCAGCGCCAGCACGATGGTGCTCGACAGCGACAACAGATAATGCGGATCGGCGCGCCTGCCCTTGATGAAGGTCGAAGCCACAGCGCCGCTGCCGCCAGGGCGGTTGACGATGGTGAAGGGCTGCGACAACAATTTTTCGCGCGCGGCGATTTCGGCGACCAGGCGCCCGAATACATCCTGCCCGCCGCCGGGATTGGTGTGGATCACCATTTCGACCGGCTTGGAGGGAAACGATTGCGCGCAGACGGCAAACGGCGACATTGCCAGGGCGACGCCAGCGCCGCGCAGAAGTTGTGAAAGTGTCATCGGTTGTTCTCCTCGGATTGTTTATTGGGGTGTTGCAACAGCCGCGAAGCGTAACATAACGCGGGCCTTGCTGGCCACGGGCGGTGTTAATGTAAGTAATTTTTTTTATTGAATAAATTGTGATAATGCCATGCGGTGTATGATGGCGGCAAAATCATGAAAACACTCAATATCATCGGCGCAGGGCGCGTCGGCCGCACGCTGGCCTCGCTGTGGGAAGAAAAGCGCACATTCGTCATCGGTGATGTGCTCGACCGCACGCCGGCGGGCGCGCGCGAGGCGGTTGCGTTCATCGGCGACGGACGCGCGGTCAACAACATCAGCGAAATGCAGGCGGCGGACGTGTGGATGTTGACGCCGCAAGACGCGGCCATCGTGAGCTGCGGCGACGCGCTGGCGGCGAGCGGCTTGCTGCGCGCGGGCGACATTGTGTTTCATTGCAGCGGCGCCATGCCTTCGACCGAGTTGAAAACGGCGCTCGCCTGCGGCGCGCATGTGGCCGGTGTGCATCCACTGAAAAGTTTCGCCGATCCGCGCGACGCAGTGCGCAACTTTACCGGCACCTATTGCGCGGCCGAAGGCGCACGCGACGCGCTTGAGGTTTTGAAACCCGCGTTCGAGCGCATCGGCGCGCGCGTGTCGGAGATCGACGCGCAATTCAAGACGATTTATCACACGGCCAGCGTGATCGTGTGCAACTACTTGACCGCGCTGATGGAAGCGGGGTTGAAGTGCTACGAAAAATCCGGCCTGCCGCGCGAGACCGCCAGCGCGATGATGGAGCCGCTGGTGCGCGAGACGGTGGATAACGTATTTCGCATGGGCACGGTGAAGGCGCTGACCGGGCCCATCGCACGCGGCGATCATGCGGTGGTGGCGAAGCAGATGCAGGCGCTCGCCGAGTGGGATCCGCGGCTTGCGGTGCTGTATCGCGAACTGGGGGCGATTGCGGTGGATTTGTCGCGTGCGCAGGGCGAGGCGGGTGGGGAGGCTTTGGCGGAGTTGTCTAAGATATTAAAGGCGTGAAGGGTGTAAATTCGTGAAGGGTGAAGGGGTACCTCAGTGGGCCGTGACGCAATTTATGGCTATCCCCGCGAAAGGGGGCCCCCTTCACGCATTCACCCTTCGCCCTTCACGCTTTTAAGAACCACCGCAGTACAATACCCCGCTCCTCTCTAAAGACCAAAGAACACAGTGAGCATCGACCAACAAATCCGCCACCGCATCCTGCGCGGCATCACCCTGAACCGCACGCCGGGCTTTCACTTCACCGGCAATTTTTTGAGTCCTTCGTACGATCATGTTTCCGTCGAGGCGGTGCATGCCTCGCTCAACGTGGGGCCGCATTGCACGGATGCGAATGGCAGCATCAATTACGGCGCGCTGGCGGTGTTTGCCGACCTTGCGGTGGCTTCCAACGTGCGTGCGGGGCACGACCGCGCGGCGCGGCTCGCGACCGTAAACATGAACATGCATTTCACCGGCGCGCCGATGACCGGGCGCATCGAGGCGAAGACGGCGCTGCAAGGTTATGTCGTCAACGCCACCAGCCGCCAGGGCGCGGGCATCGTTACCATCAGCGCCAACGGGCAGCCGGTGTGTTTCGGCACGGGGGCGTTCATGGTGCTCAATCCGCCCAAGGGTGTGGCGTTGTACAACATGGAGTTGCGCCGTGAGAGCGACCCGGAAGTACCGCTGCTAACCGAAGCCGAATTGACGCGCGAGGAGCGCCAGATCATGCGGCGCGCGGATGAGGCGATTGCCGTATCGAGTGACGGCGGATTCCTCCGCCGCTTCTGGGGCTATGACACGCATGCGCTCACCAAGGGCGCGGCGGGCACGCTGAAAAACGGACCGCACGTGGGCAACCGCGTCGGCCATTTGCAGGGCGGCATCACGATGGGGCTGGGCATGGCCACCGCCGAGGCCGCGCTGCCGCCGACCTCGATGATCAGCGCGGTGTCGGCGTGGTTCATCAGTCCCGGCGAGGGGCGCGCGATCAAGGCGAAATCGAAAATCGTGCATCACGGGCGGCTTACCAGCGTGATTCGCACGCAGATCACCGGCAAGAACAACCGGCGCGTGATGGAAATGGTCACCACGCACGCGCATAAAGCAGCTTAGGTCCCGTGGTGCTGCGAACGCTCTCCGGCAAGCATACCGACCCGCGCAAGGGAAGGGGTGCGGCGATCAACCCTGAGGGGCGCTTCGAGAAAGTCGAACGCGAGGCGTACGACGACGGCTGGATGCATGATGAAGAGGACGATGAGGGCGACGGGCGCGCGCTGAAGACGCAGATCATCGAGGAAACCGCGGCGTCGATCATCACACGCAACAACTCGCCGGACATTCCGTTCACGCAATCGATCAATCCGTATCAGGGCTGCGAGCACGGCTGCTCGTATTGCTACGCGCGGCCCACGCATGCCTATCGCAACCTGTCGCCGGGCGTGGATTTCGAGACGCGTATTTTTGCCAAGATCAACGCGGCGGAATTGCTGCGCAAGGAATTGGCCAAGCCCGGTTACAAGTGCGAAGTGATTTCGCTCGGGGCGAACACCGACCCGTATCAACCGGCCGAGAAGAAACTCGGCATCACGCGCGCGGTGCTGGAGGTGTGCGCGGAATTCAACCAGCCGGTGGGCATCGTCACCAAGAACGCAATGGTCGAACGGGACATCGATATCCTTGCGTCCATGGCGCAACGCAAGCTGGTCAACGTGCATCTGTCGGTGAACAATCTCGATCACGACATCGCGCGCAGGCTGGAGCCGCGCTGCTCCGCGCCCGCGCGGCGCTTGCAGGCGATACGCACGTTGAGTGAGGCCGGCGTGCCGGTGGGCGTGCTGGTGGCGCCGGTGATTCCGTTTTTGAACGACGACCAGATCGAAGCCGTGCTCGAAGCAGCATTCGAGGCAGGGGCGACGCAAGCTGGATACGTCGTGCTGCGCCTGCCATACGAAGTGAAAACGCTATTCCGCGACTGGCTCGAACGCCACTATCCGTTGAAGGCCAAACACGTGATGAGCCGTGTGCACGAGTTTCGCGGCGGACGTGATAATGATCCGAACTTCGGCAGCCGCATGCGGGGGCAGGGCGAATTCGCCGACTTGCTGGCGAAACGTTTCGCCATCGCCAAGCGGCGCATAGGGTACGAAGAACGGTCGCGTATGATGCGCAATGCCTCGTTGGATACAACATTGTTTCGCGTGCCTGGGTGCGAGGCGCGGCAGGGATCGTTGTTTTGAGGCTGAAGAATTTTTGGCGATTGCTTGGTAAAGGAGATGTGATGACGAACGGTAAAGGGCCGCGTGGTGCAGGCCCGGTAGTGGATACACATGCACACTGGTTTCCCGAGGAATGGGTGCAACTCATCGAGAAAGACGGCGCGCGCTGTGGGGCAAGCATCATACGCCAGGGCGAGAACCTCACGTTCAAGGGCGGCGGCCTCACGTCGGCGTTTTCAACCGCGTTTGTCGATCTTGATCTGCGGCTCGCCGCGATGGATAAGCAGGGTGTTGATGTGCATGCGCTGTCGCTCACCACGCCGATGGTGTATTTCGCCCCGGGTGATTACGCGCTGGCGCTGTCGCAGGTGTACAACGATGCCGCGTCCGCCGCGCATCGCAAGCACGCCAAGCGTTTTGTCGGCATGGCGATGCTGCCGATGCACGCACCCGAGCTTGCGCTGAAAGAACTTGAACGCGCGGCGAAGCTGCCCGGCATGCGCGGGCTATACATGGGCACGCACGTGATCGACAAGGAGCTCGACGATCCATCGTTCTTTGACGTGTACGCCAAATGCGAGGAACTTGGCTGGCCGATTTATCTGCATCCGATGGACCCGATCGGCATGCCGCGCATGAAGAAGTATTACCTGATCAACCTGTGCGGCAATCCGTACGATACCGGCATCGCCGCGGCGCATCTTATTTTCGGCGGGGTGATGGATCGCTTTCCGAAGCTGCACGTGATGCTACCGCACGCCGGCGGCACGTTCCCTGGGCTGGTGGGGCGCTGGGATCACGGCACGAAAGTGCGCGCGGAATTGAAACACATGAAGCAGCCGCCCAGCGCGTATCTGCGGCGCTTCAGCTACGACACCATCGGCCACAGCGATGAAATCATGGCGAACTTGATTCGCATGGTTGGCGCCGACCGCGTGGTACTGGGCAGTGATTACTGTTTCGACATGGGTCATGAACAGCCGGTGGAAATCGTCGAGCGCTGGCCCGCGGTGCCGGCAAGCGACCGTGATTTGATCCTGGGCGGCAATGCGGCGCGTATGTTGAAGTTGGTGGGGTGAGTTAACGTCAACACCTCCAACGCAAAGGCGCAAAGACGCAAAGGAAACGCAAAGAACATCTAGTCCTGCTTTTCTTTGCGTGTTGTTCTTTGCGCCTTTGCATTGAGGTCTTTAGCGGTCGTGCGCTTGCTTCATGTCATCGCACTCGCGCATGGCGCGTTATTGACTGTGCCGCTGCCCGGTGGCGACCATAAAACGCATCCAATGTAAGTAATTGTTTTTAAAAGATAATTTAAGGAATGGAAATGAAGAAATTGATCGCGATGGTGTGCTTCATGCTTGCTGCGTCGCCATTGGCGTTTGCGCAAGATAAAGCCAAGGACGCGCCGAAAGCGGCGCCCGCCGCCGAAGTGAAGGCCGACAAGGGCAAGGACGCGGAGAAGAAATCCGAGAAGAGCAAGGGCGACGAAAAGAAAACTGATGCTGCCAAAGGCGACAAGGCCAAGGGCGACGAGAAAAAAGCCGAGAAAGCGAAGAAAGCGCCTAGTCCGGCGGAGAAGGCCAGGGCAGAGCGCAGGAGCCGTTGCAACGAACAGGCCGGCGAGAAGAAGGGCGACGAGCGCAGAAAATTCATGTCGGCTTGCGAGAAGGAGCAGAAGAAAATTGATGACGATAAGAGGAAGGCTCAGCAGGCAAGTACGACTGCCTGCGGCAAGGAAGCAGACGGCAAGAAACTCAAAGGCGACGACCGCAAGAAATTCGTGAACGAGTGCTTGTCCGCCAAGAAGTAAGTTCTAGAGTTCTAATTTGCTGCCTTGTTGAAAGGCGCGCACGAATGGGGGCATACTGGAGACGGTATGCCCCTTTTTCATTGCAGGAGCAGGCATGAAGTTGCTCGCGATTTTCGTGCTGGCAGGTTTGATGAATACAGCAAACGCGCAAAATAGTTTCGACGCCGAGCGCCGCCAGATGGTTGACGAAATTGCCGCCATGGCGCGCGATACCAGCCGCGAGACCGGACGTGCGGTTTTCAGCGAGCGCGTGATGGCGGCGATGCGCAAGGTCGAGCGTCACCGCCTGGTGCCGAGCGCGCAGATCGCCAACGCCTATCGCAACCGCCCGCTGCCCATAGGCAACAACCAGACGATTTCGCAGCCCTATATCGTGGCGTTGATGACGGACTTGTTGGACGCCAGGCCCGAAGGCCGCGTGCTGGAGATCGGCACCGGTTCCGGTTATCAGGCTGCGGTGCTCGCAGAAATCGTGCGCGAGGTCTACACCATTGAGATTGTCGAGCCGCTGGGCAAAACCGCAGCCGCGAACCTGCGCGACATGGGTTACCGCAACATCGTTACCCGCATCGGCGACGGCTACAAGGGCTGGCCAGAGCAGGCGCCGTTCGACGCCATCATCGTCACCGCCGCCGCGCGCGAAACGCCGCCGGCGCTGATCGAACAACTAAAACCCGGCGGCAAACTGGTGATACCCACCGGCGCGCCGTCGGACACGCAAACGCTATTCGTGTATGAAAAAAGCCGCGATGGAAAAGTGACGCGGCGTGAATTGCTGCAGGTGCGCTTTGTACCGCTCACCGGCGGCTCGGCTAAGCAGTGATGAGTGCTAAGTGTTGAGTGTTGAGTTAAAGTGTCCGCGCGCACGGCGCGCGCAATTTTCAACTCAACACTAAACGCTCATCACTCAACACTGAGTTTCCTGACTATCCACGGCAGCACGACTTTCTGAAAAATATCGCGGCTGCTCCAGCCCTGCGAGCGGCCCATGTGGCCTCCTGCCGGATTGACCCACACGTCTTTCGGGTCGCCGTGTTTCATCAACAGGTACAAATCCGCGATGGGTTGCTGCGTGTCGCGCTCGCCGTTGACCACCAGCATGGGGGCGGCGGGTTTGTCGAGAAAGCCGCGCGTGAGCAGCGACAGCTTCGGCCCGAAGGCCAGATATTCTTCCTCGGTTTTCGTGCCGTAGACCGCAGAGCGCGCGGGGAAGATGTCGAACAGGTATTCGCGCGTGGAGAACGATTTCTTTTGCCACTCCGGCTGGAAAAACCCGTGGATGCCCACGCCGTGCACCACCGCGCCGCGTATGCGGTCTTTTTCGGTGTAGGCCATCAGCGCCGCCCAGTAGCCGCTCCAACTGCGGCCCTGCACCACGATGCGTTTTGCATCGACGTCGGCGCGCGTTTGCAGCCAGTCGAGTGCGCGCGTGAGCATGCGCTCGGAGCCCACGTCGATCAGCAGCGGCGCCTGGCCCGTACCCGGCATGTCGATGGCGAACACGCCGATGCCGTGCTTCAGAAAATCGTCCACGCGCGCGATCACGTCTTCCTTGCGCGAATCCAGCCCATTGATGCCGAACACGATGGGCGCGGATTTGCCGGTGGCGGGCAGCCGCAGATATGCCACCAGCTCCTTGCCCTCGAACGGGATGCGCACGGTCTCGATTGGCGGGCTTAGCAACTTGCCATAGGCCTGAAACGCTTCGAGCGAACGGTCATACGCTTTTTGCTTGCCCGGAGAAAGCCGCTCGCTTGGCCAGCGCCCGGTGTTGAAGTTGTGCCACGCGTGGTAATAGGCTTCGGCGGCTTCTTTCGGCGATGATTTTTCAAGCGCGCGCGCTTCACTCATGTAACGCTCGCCGTTGGCGATCCACGCCGCCGCCCAGTCCTCGCGATCGAGGCTGTTGATGCGGGCCAACGCCTGGCGTGCGTCGTCGGGTTTAACCCCCGACATCGGCGGCGCATTACGATCCGCGCGGCGCTGCGTTTCCTGCTTCAATTCATCGAGATTGCGCGGACCCCAGATTTGCGCGTTAACCATTGCGGGCAAGGCGGCGGCGATAAAGGTTAGTGGCGCAACGATCAGCAACTGACTCAAACGCATGTCGATACTCCCGGCAGAAGTTGGATGCCGCGAATTGTCGCATGCATGGCGGCGGCGGAAAATGCCCCGCCGCGCCGAACGACCAGAGGCAGGGGCCGTCAGGCCGCGGCGGGCAACTCGAAATAAAAGGTGGTGCCCGCCGCCGCCTCGCCGCTGGTGTTGCCGTTGCCGGTGGTGGATTTGTAACCGATGGTGCCGCCCATTTTCTCCACCAGCAAGCGGCACACGGCAAGCCCCAGGCCGCTGCCTTCCGTTTGGCGCGTGCTGGAGCTGTCGGCTTGCGCGAATTTGCCGAAGATGCGCTCGCGAAACGGTTCCGGCACGCCCGGCCCGCGGTCTTCCACGGATATACGTACAGCATTGTCGTGCGGCGCCGCGTGCAGCGTCACGGCCGCGCCCTTGGGCGAGAACTTCGCGGCGTTGGAAAGCAGGTTCATCAGGATCTGCAGCGTGCGGTCGCGGTCGGCGTGCACGGCGAGCGCGGCATCCACCGCGGCGATTTCAAATTTCACGCCGTGTTTTTCGGCGATCGCGCTGTTGTCGCCGGCCGCCTGCGTCAGCACATCGATCACGCTGAACGTCTGAGGCGCAAGGCTCATCTGCCCCGTTTCGAGATTCTGGATATCCAGCATGTCGTTGACCAGTTTCGCCAGCCGCTCGCCGTTGCGATGCGCGATCTCGACCAGCGGTTGCATGCGGCTGGTTGTCTCCCCCGCCGCGCCCGCGCGCATCAGGCCCAGCGCGCCGAGGATGCCGGTGAGCGGCGTGCGCAACTCGTGGCTGACGGTGGCGATGAATTCGTTTTTAAGGCGCTCGACTTCCTTGCGCTCGTGGATGTCGGCGTTGGTGCCGACCAGCCGCAGCGCGCGGCCTTTTTCGTCGCGGCTCACCACCTTGCCGCGGCTTAATATCCAGCGCAAACTGCCGTCGTGGATGCGCACGCGGTGTTCGACTTCGTAGGTGGGCAATTCGCCCTTCAGCACCCGGTGCAGGCGCATTTGCAAAACCTTGAAATCGTCCGGGTGGGTGATTTTTTCAAGATCGCCGATGTTGATGGTGATGGGCACGGCCTCGCCGCCAAGTATGACGTTCCAGCGGCGCGACAGCCGCACGCTGCCGGCGGCGATGTCCCAGTCGAACAGCGCAAGCTCGGAGCCGTCCAGCGCCAGCGACAGGCGTTCGCGGCTCTGCGAGAGCTCTTGCGTCATGTGTTGCGCGAGGTGGTTTGCGCGCGAGCGCAACGTGGCAAGCGACCAGATGATCGCGAACGCGAGGATGCAAATCGCCGCAGTGGACAGCGTGGCGATTTTCGCGGTGGAGCGGTCGATCTTCGCCTCGAACTCCGGCAGCGTAGTGGCGCGCAATGCCCAATCTCCGCCGTACAGCGGTATGCTGGATATCGATGTAAACAGCGCAGTGGCGGCGGGCGCGGTGCTCGCGGGCGTTATTGCCATGCCCGCGGCGGTGCTGTCGTAAAGCAGAGCTTGGGCGTTCTGCGACTTGCCGTCGAATATCTCGATGCGAATGTCGCTGATTTTCCCCAGCATGCTGGTTGCAAGGTTGTACATGCGAAACGTGCTGAACACATAGCCTTCGATGGCGGCGCGGCGTTGCGCCTCGGTGGCTGAATCGGCGCCGCGCCGGTATACCGGCAGATACATCAAAAAGCCGGGTTGCATGTCGTGCTTTTGCTCCTGCGACAACACGACCCTGGGCGTGATGACCGCGCGCGCTTCGTCGCGCGCCCGCTCCATCGCCGCGCGCCGCATGGGCTCGTGATACGGATCCTGGCCCAATGCCCTGGTGTGGCGTTCGATCACCGGAGCGAGAAAAATAACGGGCGTATAGAGTTCGCGTTGGCCTTCGGGGCGAACCGGGTTATTGGTGAAACCTTCGCCGCGCAGCCGCGCTTCGATGTTCGCGCGTTCGGCATGCTTGATGAGCGACGCGTAGCCTATGCCCTGAAAGCCCGGAAAATTCGCCTCGATGCGCAACAGGTTGAAATGATTGATCCAGCGCGCGCGATCCACTTCGTTGCCGGATGAAAACACCGTGGACATGCTGATCAGCGCCTGTTCGTAGTCCTTCATGCGCTCGCGTATCGTGGTTTCGACCTGGCTCACGCGAAACTCGAATACCACGCGCGCCTCCGCGTCGGCGCGCGCGTTGGTGAAGCGCCACACGGTGTAGCTCAGAATGCCGGTTACCGCCACGGTGATGAGGATCATCCATAGCGTAAACGTGTAGGCCAGCGTGCGCGATTTGTCGGTGGAGTCGGCCATAAATGCAGTGAAGAATCAGAGGGTTGCACGCGTAGCACGTATAGTACGCCTACGTGGTCAAACGATGGACGGTAAGTGTTAATGACCTTAAAGAAAAGGGAATTTGTCCCCGTTTTTACAACAATTTAACGTTTGTCCGCTATCTGGCCTAGGTGCGGCGCTTCTGTTGCGGGCTTCTAAGTACAAGTATTTGAAAATAAAGGATATTTTAAGCTATTGCAGTAGAAGCTGCGCTTGCCGTAGCGCGGCCTATGCTAAACTCCACGCTTGGTTTTCCGAAAAATAGATAGAGAAAGGAGCGGACCTATGGGAGCGATATTTGCATCATTGGGTAAGACAATAACGGCGGGCGTCGTAATTCTGGTCATCATCATTTTTGCGGCTGGCGGCGCGGGCAAGTTTGGCGAACACGCCTGGTGGACGTTTGTCATGCGTTGGCTGCACGTGATGTCGGGCGTGATGTGGATCGGGATTTTGTGGTATTTCAACTTCGTGCAAACACCGTCGATGCCGAAGATTCCCGATGAACAAAAACCCGCAGTGAGCAAGGTAATCGCACCGACCGCGTTGTTCTGGTTCCGCTGGGCCGCGCTGGCGACCGTGATCACCGGCTTGCTGGTGGCGGGCATGTCGGGCTACCTCATGAACGCGCTCACGCTGGGCAAGGGCTTCACCGCCATCGGCATCGGCATGTGGCTGGCGCTTGTGATGGCGTTCAACGTCTGGTTCATCATCTGGCCGAATCAGAAGAAGGCGCTGGGCATCGTCACCGTGCCCGCCGAGGAAAAAGCCGCTGCCGCGAAACTGGCAGGCATGACCTCGCGCATCAACACCATGCTGTCGATCCCCATGCTGTTTTGCATGGTGGCGCAGCAAAACGGCGGGCTGTAA
The DNA here is from genome assembly GCA_945901405.1 of Bordetella parapertussis. Lineage (GTDB taxonomy): Bacteria > Pseudomonadota > Gammaproteobacteria > Burkholderiales > SG8-41 > CAMDLH01. The sequence continues at coordinate 65,893 of CAMDLH010000001.1, forward strand.
ATAGCGCCTTCGGCGCGGTAACTGAAAAGCCCGGCAATGCCGGGCATTTTTTCGTGAGGATTTAGGCGTGAGGCGCATAGACCCTGCGTAGCGGGTTACGCCTAACTTCTTAAGCCTCACGCTTCATCTGGCTGGCGGCGCCTTCTCCAACCCCTCCAGCTTCGCGCCCGGCTTGATGCCGCGTTTGGCGAACCAGCCCAGATTCATTTCCAGTGCGTACTTCACCGGCTTCTTTGCCGCGTGTGCGTCGCGTGTCAGCGGCTTCATGTCCTCGATGTTGACGATCACGCCTTGCTCGTCGATGAACGCGACCGACAGCGGAATATAGGTGTTCTCCATCCACATCGCGTGATGCGAGATGTCCCTGAACACGAACAGCATGCCGCGGTGTTCCGGCATCATGCGCCGGTGCATCAGACCCGTCATGCGATGCGCGTCATTGGCGGCGACTTCCGCAGTCAGTTTGTGGCCCGCGATTGAGAACGGGAGTTCGGGCAGCTCGGTGGCCCGCGCTGAGATGCTCGTAAAAAATATCAATAATAACAATAACTTACGTAAATGGTTTTGCATGTGCATCTAACGCTTCAGTGGCATTCGTGTTGACCGGGTTATTTCTTGCCGGTGCTGCCAAAGCCGCCAACGCCGCGGCGCGATTCGGAGAATTCGTCAACGATGTTGAAGCTGACTTGCATCACCGGGATCACCACCAGTTGCGCGAGACGTTCCATCGGATTGATCACGAACGGTGTGTTGCCGCGGTTCCAGGTTGAGACAAAAATCTGCCCCTGATAATCCGAATCGATGAGGCCCACAAGGTTGCCAAGCACGATGCCGTGTTTATGCCCCAGGCCCGAGCGCGGCAAGATCACCGCCGCGTAACCCGGATCGGCGATATGTATCGCGATGCCGGCGGGTATCAATTCGGTTTCGCCAGGATTTAATGTCAGCGGTGCGTTCAGACACGCACGTAGATCAAGCCCGGCCGAACCGGATGTCGCGTATTGCGGCAGTTGATCGCGCAGGCGGGCGTCGAGGATTCTTACGTCGAGGTTCATTTGAGGGTGATGGACAAGTGCACAACAGTACGGCGGCAAAATGGTAACGCGTTAACGCTGTTTTCTCCGCGCTTTATATAGTGCGGCGATGTGCGCCACGATATCTCTCGCGACCGCTTCCTTGGGGGCGCGCGCGAGTTTGTGCGTGCCGCTGTCGTCTAGCAGCATGACTTCGTTGTCGTCGGCGCCGATGGCGTTTTGCGCGAGGTTGGCGACGATCATGTTGACCTTTTTGCGGCGGCGCTTTTCGTCGGCGTAGGTTTCGAGGTTTTGACTCTCGGCGGCGAAGCCCACGGTGAACGGTGGCTTGGTTTGCCCCGCGACCCAGGCGAGTATGTCGGGGTTGGGCACCAGCTTTAGCGTGAGTTGCGTCTTGTCGGTTTTCTTGATCTTGTGTTCACGCGGTTCATCCACGCGGTAATCGGCCACTGCCGCGACGCCGATAAAAATATCCGCGCGCGCGGCGTTTCTCTTCACCGCCTCGAACATCTCGGCGGCGCTTTGCACGCGCGTGATTTTGGCGCCCGGCGGCACGGGCTGGTTCACCGGGCCAGACACCAGCGTGACTTCCGCGCCTGCCGCCAGCGCTTGGCGAGCGATGGAGTAACCCATCTTGCCCGAACTGCGATTGGTGATGCCGCGCACCGCGTCGATCGGTTCAAACGTCGGGCCGGCGGTCATCAGCACGCGCACACCCTTGAGCGTTTTGGGCGCGAGGAACATTGCCACGGCATCGGCGATTTCCTGCGCTTCAAGCATGCGCCCGTCGCCGGTTTCACCGCACGCCTGATCGCCGCTGGCGGGGCCGAGCAGCGTGATGCCGTCTTTCGCGAGTTGCGCCACGTTGCGTCGTGTCGCGGGGTTTTCCCACATCTGGCGGTTCATCGCGGGTGCGACCAGCAGCGCGCAATCGCGCGCAAGGCAGGTTGTCGAAAGCAAATCGTCCGCGTTGCCGTGCACCAGCTTTGCCATGAAATCGGCCGTGGCGGGTGCCACGATGATGGCCGCCTTGTCGCGCGACAATTCGATATGCGCCATGTTGTTGGCGATGCGCGCGTCCCACATGTCAGTGTAGACCGTGTTGCCCGACAGCGCCTGCAAAGTCGCCGGCGTGATGAAGCCGCAGGCAGCCTGGGTCATCACCACGTGCACCTCGATGCCATGGTCGCCCAAGCGGCGCACGAGTTCGGCGGCCTTGTATGCCGCGACTCCGCCGGTGATGCCCAAGAGTACTTTTTTGCGTGAAATATCAGTCATATAGCGCTCTCCGCGCGAACCAGCGGTGAGTGTAACGTACCGTTGTGAAAGGCGAAATGCAAAGGCCGCGCGTTGTTTCGCTGAACTTGTTGCACCCGATGTGCCGTGGCCTGATATTCTATGGGCATCATGCTCGATACCATGCGCCGCGTCCCGACTCCCGAAGGCTTTGAGCTTACGCTGCGTTTGGCCGGCCCCGTGCCGCGCGCGCTGGCCTATGTGATTGACTTGATAGTGCGCGTGGTATTGTTCGGTTCGCTGGTGATGTTGCTAGGCCAGTTGGGGAGCACCGGCACGGGCGTCATGCTGCTGCTGGCGTTTTTGCTGGAGTGGTTCTACCCGGTTGTGTGCGAAGTATGGTGGAACGGCGCCACGCTCGGCAAACGCTCGTTCGGCATGATCGTGCTCAACGATAACGGCACGCCGGTAACTTTCGGCGCGTCGGTCACGCGTAACCTTTTGCGCGCGGTGGATTTTTTGCCGTTTCTATATGCGTTCGGACTGGTCTCGATATTGCTTAACCGCGACTTCAAGCGACTGGGCGATCTGGCGGCCGGTACCATCGTTGTGTATCGCGACAGACCCGCAGTACGTGCTGCGTTGCCGGCGGCGCGCGCGGTGGCGCCGGCGGTACTGTTAACACTTGCCGAGAAACGCGCGGTGCTTGATTTTGCCGAGCGCTACGCCACGCTGACCGTGGAGCGCGCGAACGAGCTCGCCGACCATGCAGCGCCCTTGGTGGGCAGCGCGCGCGAGCCGGCGCAAGTGTTGCTGGGGATCGCGCATCATCAACGGGGCAAGACCGCATGAACCAGACGCTGTTTGAGTCCAGCCACCGCAAGGAATGGCAGGAGTTCGAGACCTGGCTCGAAACGCTGGCCGCGCGGCGCGCTTCGAAGGCGGGCCCGTCGCGTGGCGACGTTGCGCGCCAGTGGCCGCACCGCTACCGCGAACTGGCGCACCACCTGGCGCTGGCGCGCGATCGCGCTTACAGCCCGGAGCTCGTGGATTACCTGAACCAGCTCGCATTGCGCGGCCACCAGGTGCTCTACGGCGCGCGCAGCAATGCGTTAAATAGCATAGTCAGCTTTATCGGTCATGGCTTTCCGGCGCTGGTGCGCCGGGAATCGCGGGTGGTGTGGATCGCGATCGCGTTGTTGTTCGTGCCGCTGTTGGGGCTGATCGCGTTGCTGCAGTATTTTCCCGAGTTCGTGCATTACCTCGTCAGCCCGGAACAACTGCGTTCCTACGAGCGCATGTACGCGCCCGGCAACCGCGTGCTCGGTCCGCACCGCGAGGCCGGCAGCCAGGTGATGATGTTTGGTTTTTACATCTGGAACAACGTGAAAATCGATTTCCAGTGTTTCGCCGGCGGCCTGGCGTATGGCATGGGTACGATATTTTTTCTGCTGTTCAACGGGTTTTCCATCGGCAGCATCGCCGGTCATTTGACGCAACTGGGTTACATCCAGACGTTTTGGGGATTTGTTTCCGGCCATAGCTCGTGGGAATTATTGGGTGCGGCGCTGTCCGGCGCGGCCGGCTTGAAACTGGGCTGGGCGCTGATTGCACCGGGCAATTTAACGCGCCTGGCGGCATTGAAGGAAGCCGCGCGCCCCGCCGTACGCCTGTTGTACGGCGCGGCGGGCATGACGGTATTTGCCGCCTTTATCGAAGCCTTCTGGTCATCGAGCACGGGCATCACACCAGCCATCAAGTACGTAGTCGGGATCGCATTTTGGGTGTTGTTCGCGCTGTATTTCACCTTCGCCGGCCGCGGCATTGGTAACGGCAGCGATGCAGATTGATCAACTCAATGTGGTTTTGCGCGCCCGCAATCCGTGGGAGTCGTTCGATCTGGGCATCGCGCTGGCGCGCCACACCGGCGCCAACTTGTATCTGGCGTTCGCACTGCCCTATCTTGCGTGCGTGCTGTTGGTGAATCTTGTTACCTGGGGCAATCCCACCGCCGCGATTTTGATCATCTGGTGGTTGAAGCCCGTCTTCGACCGCATTGCGCTGCACGTGGTGTCGCAAGCCGTGTTCAGCGAAACGCCGCCATGGCGCGCGACGCTCAAGGGTCTGTGGAAAATTCCGCGTAGCGGCTTGTTGTATGCGTTGACGATCGGACGATTTGACTTCGCGCGCAGCTTTCACCTGGCGGTGCTGCAGCTCGAGGGCCAGAAGGGCAGGGCACGGCGCGAGCGCATAACCGTGCTCGACAGAACCGCGCGCGGACCCGCGGTGTGGCTTACCGTGGTGGTGATTCATTTCATTTATGTGCTGCTGTTTGGCCTGGATGGCCTGCTCAGAATGATCCTGCCCGAAGGCGTGAATTTCAGTTTGCAACTGGGAGATTATTTTGCGCTCGGCGCGCAATCGTCGCTCACCAGCCAGTATCTTTTTAACGGCGCCTTCGCATTGATCGAATGTGTGCTTGAACCGCTTTATGTGACCGCCGGATTCTCACTCTATCTTTCGCGCCGCACCGTGCTGGAAGGCTGGGACCTGGAAGTGGCCTTCAAGCGCATGAGCGCGCGTATCGCGGCGGCGGGCGCACCGGCGAAAGGCATTGCGGTGTTGTTGCTCTGCGCGATGATGATGCAGGGCGCCGCCAACGATGCCTGGGCGCAGGTGGCCGCCCAGCCAACCGCCGAGAAACGCATGATCGAGGAGATACTTGGCGGCCCCGAATTCAAGGAGTACGAAGAGCGCAAGACCTGGCAGCCCAAGACTCCGGCGAAAGAAAAAAAGAAATCGGACTACGCCATCGGCGACGGCTGGCTGGCGTTTGCGCAATTCCTGGCGGAGTTGTTTCGCGTTGCCGCGTGGGTGGCGGCCATTGGGTTCATCGGCTGGCTTTTATATTACGTGTCGCAACGCCTGGGCTGGTTCAAGGATTTGATCGGAGCGCGCACGCGCTACAAGCCCGACGTGCTGTTTGGCCTGGATTTGCGCGCGGAGAGTTTGCCTGATGACATTCCCGCCGCCGCGCGCGCATTACTGGCGCAGGGCGATATGCGCGCGGCCCTGTCGTTGTTGTATCGCGGCGCGCTGCGGGTGTTGATTCATGAGCGCGAGCTCGATGTGCGCCAGGGCGACACCGAGGGCGATTGCGTGCGGCGCGTCAATCGCACCGTGCCCGGTGAGGTGGCGCATTATTTTCAGGATCTGGTGCAAGCGTGGGCGCTGGTCGCTTACGCGCGCCGCGCGCCGGAGCCGCCGGTCGCACAAGGGCTGGTGGAGGATTGGGCCCGCCATTTCGTGCCTGAACTCGAGAGTGCGCGCGAGAGCGCGCCTACATGAAGCGTATCCCCATTGTTCCCATCGCCATCGTGCTGCTGATGGTAGCCGGCGGCGTTTGGTGGTTCATGAACTTTGAGCAGGTGAGTGAACCCACGTACGTGGGTCTTAAGGGCGCGGCGCGCGACGATCCGTTTCTGGCGCTGCGCCAGTTGTTCAAGCGCGGCAAGCTGCGGCTGGAGGAACCGGCTGCCGCCGCGAATCCGGATACAAAATTCGATAACCTGCCCGCGGGCGGCACCCTGCTGCTGAGCGACCGGCGGCATATCGTGATGACGCCGGAGCGGGTGAAAAAAATTGCCGCTTGGGTTAATGCGGGCGGGCACTTGATCGTCGAGGCGGAATATCCGGGCCGGCCGGATCCGCTGCTGGCCGCATTCGGCATGAGCCGCAAGGACATTGCACGGCCCACGCCCGCGCCAAAAGTAAAACCCGCGAAGCCGGACGAAAATGAAGACAACAGCGGCGAGACCCGCGAGAAAGGGGACGATGTACAGACCAACCCGCGGGAGCCGTCCCCGCCAGCGTCGAAAAGCCGCAGGCACCGCCCCACGGTAATCGCCGAAGTGACGTTGCCCGATGGCGGGCGCCCGCTCAAGGTGGAATTCGGCGCTTATCAAAACCTGCACGCGCAAGATTCCAAGGTGGTCGGCGAACCCCATCTGGCATCCGACAGTCTGGGCCTGCGGCTAGTCACGGGCGCATACGGCGCCGGACGCGTAAGTGCGATGTCCAATTTTGATTTTCTGATTTATCGCGGCACGTTCGGCATGAAGGACGCGGCCTTGCAAGCAACCCATATCGGCAAGCACGATCATGCGGAGTTGATGCTGCGCCTGGTGCGCCTGAACCCCGGTCATGCGAACACCGCATTGCGGCTGGTGTGGGGCAACGACAACGTTTCGATCTGGACGTGGCTCGCGCAACACGCGGCCCTGGCGCTTGCCAGCCTCGCGCTGCTGCTGGCGATCTGGCTGTGGCGTGTCGTGCCGCGGTTTGGCCCGCTCGTGCCTGATAGCGGGCCGGCGGAGCAAAAACTCTCAAGCCATTTGGAAGCGGTCGGGCGCTTTTACTGGAAACACCTGGGGCCGGTGGAAATTTACGCCAAGCTGCGCGCGGCGTTTGCGCAGCGCCTCGCCGAGCGGCGGCCCGGTATCGCCATGCGTACCGCGGCCGAGCGTAATGCGCAGCTTGCGCAATTGGGCGGCGTGCGCGCCGAAGCCGTGGCGCGTGCGCTGGATCAGCCCGCGCACTCGGTGGCTGAACTCATACGCAATACGGTACTGCTGCAACGACTATCGCAAAAACTTTAACCATCCTGGAAAAACCATGCCACTGACCGATGAACAAACCAGCCAGGCCGCGCGCCTGCTGACTTCGATGCGTGACGAAATCGCCAAGGTCGTGATCGGCCAGGCGGCGGTGATCGAGCAAAGCCTGATCGCGCTTGCCGCGGGCGGGCACGTGCTGATCGAGGGCGTGCCCGGCTTGGGCAAAACGCTATTGGTGTGCGCCATCGCCAAGACCTTCGAGGGCGGATTTGGGCGCATTCAGTTCACGCCCGATTTGATGCCCTCGGACGTGACCGGGCACAGCATCTACGATCCGGCCACCGGCCAATTTTCCACGCGCAAGGGGCCGGTGTTCACCAACTTGCTGCTGGCCGATGAAATCAATCGCGCGCCGGCCAAGACGCAGGCGGCGTTGCTCGAGGTGATGCAGGAAGCGCAAGTCACGATTGAAGGCGTCGCGCATCCGCTGGTGCCGCCCTTCATGGTGCTGGCGACGCAAAACCCGGTGGAACAGGAGGGCACGTATCCATTGCCCGAAGCGCAGCTCGACCGCTTCTTGTTGAAGATCAGAATCGATTACCCAAACCACGCCGATGAAGTCGCGCTCACACGCAGCGTGACGCTGGGCAAGACCGGCGACAAGCTGGCGGTGGATGCGGTGCAAACGCTGTTAAAGCCGCAGACCGTGCGCAGCTTGCAGCAGGCGTCGGCGATGGTCGATGTCGGCGACGAAGTGCTCGACTACGCGGTGCGCATTGTGCGCAAGACGCGTGAGTTTGCCGGCATTACCAGCGGCGCCGGTTCGCGCGGCGGTCTCGCGCTGGTGCGCGCGGCGCGCGCGATGGCACTGATGAGCGGGCGCAACTACGTGACGCCGGACGATATCAAGCGCGTGGCGCCGGCGTGCCTGCGCCACCGCGTGCGGCCCGCGCCGGAGCTTGAGATCGAGGGCCGAGATAGCGACTCGTTGCTCACCGCGCTGCTCGAACAAGTGGCCGCACCCCGCCAGTAGCCCTGTATGCGTCCTGGTAAGCGCTTGATTGCCCTCGCGGCCGCATGGCTGCTGCTGGGCATTGCCGAGGCCATTGTTCCCGCGCTTGAGTTCGCCTGGCAGATCGCCGGCGTGTTGCTTGGCGTCGCGATGGTGGCCGACGGGCTGCTGGCCCGCGCGCCGCTCGACATCGAACTCACGCGCGAGGTCGCGGGTTCGCTGCCCATAGGGGTGGCGACCGAGGTGCGTTTGAAAATCACCAATCGTGCCGCGCGCGCGCTGGCGCTGGCGGTTTACGACTTTCATCCCGCCAACGCGATTGTCGAAGGGTTGCCGCTGACGCTGGCGCTGCCGGCCGGGCGCAGCGCGCTGGTGCGCTACCGCTTTACGCCGCTGCTGCGCGGTGATATGCGTTTTGCCGGCAGCGATCTGCGTATTACGTCGCCGCTGGGCTTGTGGGAGCACAAGCGTTTTTTCGCGGTGGTTTCCGAAGTGCGCATTTATCCGAACTTCGCGGCGATCATGCGTTACTCCTTGCTGGCGACGGATAACCGCCTGTCGCAAATCGGCATTTTGCAGCGCCGCCGCCGCGGCGAAGGGCTGGACTTCCATCAACTGCGCGAATACCGCGAGGGCGATTCGCAGCGCCAGATCGACTGGAAAGCCACCGCGCGCGCGCGCAAGCTGATCTCGCGCGAGTATCGTGATGAGCGCGATCAGCAAATCGTCTTCCTGATCGATTGCGGCCGGCGCATGAGCGCGTCCGACGCCGATGCAACGCATCTGACCCACTTCGATCATGTTCTGAACGCCGCCTTGCTGCTGGGCTACGTGAGTCTGCGCCAGGGTGACGCCGTGGGTTACATGACATTCGGCACCACCGAGCCGCGCTTCTCGGCGCCGCGCAAATCGGGCGCAACGGTCAACGTGTTGTTGAACGGCCTCTACGACATTCAACCGGGGTTGATGGTGCCCGATTATTACTTGGCCGCGGTGGCGCTTTCAACGCGTCTCAAACGCCGCGCGTTCGTGATCGTGCTGTCCAACTTGCGCGACGAGGACGACGACGTGCTGGCCCCGGCGCTGCGCCTGTTGCGCGAACGCCACCTGGTGCTGTTTGCGTCGCTGCGAGAGCCCACGCTCGATGAGGCGCTCGCCAAGCCGGTGAGAAATCTTGACACCGCGCTCACCCACGCCGCCGCGCAGGATTATCTGTACGAGCGCTCGAAAGCAATGCGGCGTATCGAACACGGCGGCACGATGACGCTGGATGTCGAGCCCAGCAAGCTGCCGATCGCGCTGGTGAACCGCTATCTGGACATCAAGCGCGCCGGGCGGCTGTAGAGAAAAAATAATTTGGCATTGGACGGGCCAGTGTTTATCATGCCCATGATGTTTCAATAAACCAAGGAGACCCGCATGGAAAATCCCTACCAGCCGCCGCAGTCGGTGGTCGAAGACATGATGACAGGCGAGAACAACTCGGGCGGCGGCAGTTCCATCATTCCGCCGCCGGGGGTCAAGGGCTGGAGCTGGGGCGCGTTCCTGCTCAACTGGATATGGGCGATAGGCAACAAGACCTGGATCGGGTTGTTGTGTTTCGTTCCCTACATTGGATTTTTGATGGGCATTTATCTTGGCATCAAGGGCCGGGAATTGGCGTGGCGCAACAAGCGCTGGGATAGCCTTGAGCATTTCAACCGGGTGCAGAAAAAGTGGTCGACGTGGGCCGTTATCCTGATCGTGGGAGTTTTCGGGATCGGCATACTTGCCGCGATCGCAATTCCGGCGTACCAGGGCTATGTGATACGCAGCAGGGGTTGAGCCATTTGCCGGCACGGCGTAAGTGTGAAGAGCGGTGTAAACCATTTGCATCGTAACCCGTTGTTTACCCTTCACCCTTCACCCTTCACCCTTCACCCTTCACCCTTCACCCTTCACCCTTCACCCTTCACAGCCCTGAAATGGCAATCACCGACTGGCCCGCGGACGACCGTCCGCGCGAAAAACTGTTGTCCAAGGGCGCGGCGGCGTTGTCCGATGCCGAACTGGTGGCGATATTTTTGCGCACCGGCGTTACCGGCAAATCCGCGGTCGATCTGGCGCGCGACATGCTCACGCAATTTGAATCGCTGTCGGCGCTGTGTTGCGCGGATCGCGAGGCGTTCTGCAACATACACGGGCTGGGTGTCGCCAAGTACGTGCAGTTGCAGGCAGTGATGGAGATGGCGCAGCGCGCGCTGGGTGAAAAATTAAAGCAGGGCGTCATGCTCAATTCGCCGAAGTCGGTTCGCGATTTTTTGCGGCTGCGGCTGCAACACCTTCCGCACGAGGTTTTTGTCGGCGTGTTTCTCGACGCGCAAAATCGCGTGCTGGCGGTGGATGATTTGTTCAATGGCACGTTGATGCAGATCACTCGTTTATCCGCGCGAGATCGTCAAACGCGCGTTAAAACACAACGCCGCCGCGATTATTTTTGCGCAAAGTCATGCCTTTCAATACTAATATACTGATTATTATAAATAATAATTATTTCTTGAGAGTGCGAAGTTGCGCCCACAGGTGACGATACTGATGGGGAACGGTGGCTTTCGGGCACTGCTCACTCGGGCACTCGCGCTCGCCCGCGCGGAAGTTCCGTGGCTGCACGCCACGCATGTGAACCCGAATGGCATTCTGGACGGGACGGACAAACTTGGCACATCTGTAGGTCCGTCACAATTTGTTGAGGGTGCCTCCGTAGTACTTGCCCATTTTCTCGGATTGTTGGTGAGTTTCATCGGTGCCGCTTTAACGTTGGAGATGGTGCGCGACGTGTGGCCGGAAATTCCCCTAGGATTTTCCCGATCAATTGTTACCGCTTTCCGGCAATGCTTTCAATATGATCATCGCTGAGATTGCCCCACTGTTCTTTGACCCGCCCCTTGAACTACTTCCAGTTTCCTTCAGTGATGTCCCGGTTCATTTTCGGCTCCAAATTGTTGATATCCGTTGACCCACTGACAACAGTAGACGCCCGCCTGGAGGTGCACGAAGTACAAGAGGTGAGCGCCATCGCTGCAATTGATCGAAGTGTGTCCTCTGCGCAGCGCTTCTTCTGTACGCTGGCGAACGGAACATCCTGCCGAAGCAGAGGACTATGGTCGAAGGCAACTGATTCTCTTTGCCGAAAATGCATTTACCTCTAATACGCGTTGCCGCACAGTGGTAATGCAGCGGCACGAAAGGGTATCTCAATGGAACGAATCATCGCAGGGCGATTTCAAACCAAAGACCGTGCTGACGAAGTGGCCAACTTGATTGCGCAATATATCGACACCACCGAAATTTGCATTTTTCACAATAATCCGCCGGGACAGCACGGCACTTTTGCGTTAGGTGGAGACGAAGGCGTAGATTCCGCTGCGGACGGCGCGGGCCAGTCGGCGGCGGGCGCAGCCGTTGCCGCAGGGGTCACCGCTGGCGCAATTGGGGCAATCGGTGGGCCGGTTGTCGCGCTGATGGCAGCAGCGACGGGCACCTATGTGGGTTCGCTCGCCGGTGCGCTTCACGGACTGGGTAACGATGAGGACAAACCGCACACACCTGAACTTCGTCCGGGCGGCGTCATACTGTCGGTACGCATTGCGAATCCGGCAAATGAACAGCGCGTGATCTCCACGCTGCGCGCCGAAGATGCGGCAGATATTGAACAAGCAGACGGCGAATGGCACGATGGGGACTGGACGGATTTCAATCCGGTTGCAGCGCTGCGGCTTGTGCCGCTGGTAAGCAACGCGCCCCATTAATGTTGTCTGTCGATCAGAGATCGCCAATGCCACTCAGGAAAGGGGCCAGCCAGGCCGTCGTCAGCAGCAATATCAAAACACTGGTGGATAACTGGCACCAGGATGGATCGATAGGCGCCAGTCGTCCCCCGACCAAGAAAAAAGCGATCAAGCAGGCCGTTGCCATCTCCTTGAGCAAAGCGGGGAAAAGCCGCAAAACCGCTGCTCAGCCGCGCGGACACAAGGGCAGTTAATTGTACTGTGTTAAATATTCTGAGATCATGGCGGAGTCATCATATTACCAAAGCATTTCGCGATGGGAAGCGGGATGGAGTCGCGTTTTGAGAGGTATGCGCAAGTGATGGTCAAGGCGCTGGGCCACGCGAGCCGAGGGCAACCGGCGTGCTGGTATTTGCGCGGGCTGATGCTGCCTGGAGAAAGGAAGAGCGTCGAACCGATGGCTGCGCGGGTGCATCCGCAGGACGTGCGCTCGGCGCATCTGGCGACCCAATTGCCGAGGTCACTTCTGCACGCGAAGTGGCGACGAATTTCGAATTCGCCATGCGCAGCAATCAGGGTCCATTTGCCTCTTGCACTTTTTTTTACCTTACTTTACAGTAAGGATGAATGGAGGACGTCATGATTACAGCAACCATTACTGCAAAAGGCCAGATCACCATACCCGTGGAAATCCGCAAAGCGCTGGGGTTGGATGCTGGCGCGCGAATTGAATTCGAGGAAGTTGAGCCAGGCCGGTATGTCTTTAAACCCGCGCAAACCATGCCTGTGACAGTGCTTAAAGGCATGTTTGGCAAGGCTAAGCGGACGGTATCTATCGAAGAATTGCATGCGGTTGTTGCAAAAAGAGCAGCGGCCGCTAAATGATCGGTTTAGACACCAATGTGCTGGTGCGCTACATCATGCAGGATGACGCCAAACAGGCGGCGCTCGCCAATAAATTGATCGAAGGATTGACCGAGGCCTCACCCGGTTACGTCTCGCTCGTGGCGATAGTTGAATTGGTATGGGTGCTTGAGTCCGCATACGATCTGACTCGCCAGCAAATAACGGAGGCGTTCCGCAATCTACTTTCGGTAAATGTATTCAAAGTAGACCGCGTTGCTGTGGTTGCAGCGGCGTTACGCGCCTATGCAGACGGCACGGCAGACGTTGCCGACTGTTTGATCGAGCGCTCATCGGCCCTCGCCGGATGCCGTTGCACGATGACCTTCGACCGTGCTGCGGCGAAGACGGCTGGCATGGTTCTGATCAAATAAGCAGTCGATCTTGTGATGGCAGGCACCAACTGTACTCCGCAAGAATAGACGTCGCGCCAGCTTGCCGGGTATCCATGGCGAATCAAACCGCAGCTGGAACCAGGTAATACTCATGGTGCAATCCCCCAAGCACTGGTCTTGCGCGTACGTCAGCGCCCTCCCCCAACCGATGGCGGAAGTTCGATGGACTTGCGTTAACCACCCCCGTGTGCGGCGGGCCCGGCACTCCCGGACCCAAACTGCTATGCGGCCTTCAACGGTTGTAATGTTCTACCCAAATTTTCAGGATCCCGCGTAGGTGCACCTCCGAGAGCGGAATCATCCAGTCCAGGCACTCACGCCGTATCGTGCCGATCACCCTTTCGCAGATCGCATTTGCCTTGGGTGATCGTGGTGGCGATTTCAGCACCCTCAAGCCTAACGCTTTGATCGATTCGTCCAGGTGCTTTGCGAAGATGCTGTCCCGATCGTGTAACAGATAGCGGTGGGCATTGTCCTCACCCACAACTTCTCGCAACTGCTGCAGCGCCCAGTCCGCGCTCGGATTTGCCGTTACGTCCACCCGCAGCAGTCTGCGACTGCCATGCTCGATGACCACGAACACGTAGAGCATTCGAAACGTCGCGGTCACTGCAATAAGAAAATCGCATGCCAGTATCGCCTTTGCATGGTTCTTCAGAAACGTCGACCAGCGTTGATCGCCCCGGGGTTGCCCTGCCGGTGGCTTCGGCATGTACTTGCGTACCGTCCGTGGCGAAACCCTGATGCCCAGTTTCACCAGCAGTTCGCTGACTATGCGTTCCTCACCCCACAGCGGATTGTCCTGTGCCATCCGGCGGATCAATGCGCGTAACTCAATCGAAATCCTCGGCCGGCCCGGTCGGCACTTCCAGCGCCAGAACAGGCGCCAGCCAGCACGCTGCCAGCGGATTATGGTTTTCGGCTGTACTACTATCAGCGCATCCCGCCAATCGAACAACTTGGCCAAGAGCGCAAGGCTAATCCGAGTTGCCGCTTCTACCCGACGTGGCCTAATACCGCGCTCTTTGAACAAACCCAACTGCCGCCGCAGGAATAAATTCTCCGCTTGCACCGATCGCGTCGATCGCAATTGCAGGAACGTGAGCCGGGCAACATCAGCAAGAAGCTGGAAAACAATCTCGATCAGCGCGGCCATGCGCCAATCATGCCATGAACCACGATTCGCTGGCTATCGTCTCGGGATCGAATATTTGCGGAGTACAGCCAGCAGGCAGCTTACGGCCCTTAGGTGACGGTGGCGGTTATCTTCTTCAATACAAGAGGTCGCAGGTCGCAATATTGGCCAAATAATGTCAAGCAGAACCTTCTCGGATGCCCGCAAAATTACGCTTTCGCGGCAGTGCTTCGAAACTCCTCCTCATAAAAACGCGCGCTGGCCCTGGTGGACGTGCAGGTGCTCGATCATTTTGTGATTGGCGCTGATAGCACGATGTCGTTCGCGGAAAGAGGTTTATTTTAAGTCATTGTTTATTAAGGATTTTTATTTTCGCCTGAATTGCCTGTTTAGGCGCGAATCTAGCCGAAGTCCTTGAGTCCGCGAGTGTTTATCGTGTAGAATCCGCGCTCTTTTTACGATCCTGAAGGTCAGCGCCATGTCACGTGTATGCCAGGTAACCGGCAAGAAGCCGATGATGGGGAACAACGTTTCCCACGCCAATAACAAGACGCGCCGGCGTTTTCTGCCGAATCTGCACCAGCGCCGTTTCTGGGTGGAGAGCGAAAACCGCTGGATCAACCTGCGTGTGTCGCACGCGGGCCTGCGCACCATCGACAAGAAGGGCATCGATGTGGTGCTCGCCGATCTGCGCGCGAGCGGCGTCAAGGTGTAATAAGTTTAATCACGGAGAGCAGCCATGAGAGAAAAGATCAAACTTGAATCGTCCGCCAACACCGGCCATTTCTACACCACCACCAAGAACAAACGCACCAAGCCGGAAAAGATCGAGATCAAGAAATTCGATCCCGTCGCGCGCAAGCACGTGATCTACAAGGAAACGAAGATCAAGTAGTTTTCTGTCGGTGAGGATTCAATAAAAAAGCCCGCTGCAAAGCGGGCTTTTTTCATGCGGTGTTGCACCTACTCAACATTCAACACTAAAAATTCAACACTGCTGTTGCAGTTCAAGCATAGCAGCGCAGCTTGCGCGAGAACTCCTGCAACGGCGCGATGCCGCTTTGCTCGGCGCGGCTGCACCAGTCTTCCAGCTTGCTCACCAGTTGCTCCTTGGTAGCCGTGGAGCGCTGCCACACGCCCGCCAGCTCGTCGCGCATGGTGTAGACGGTATCGAGCACCTTGCTCTGGCTGATGACCTGTGCACGTTCGGCACGCTCGCTTTCGGGCAATGCGTCGCGATCAACGTTCAGCCAGCGTTTCATGCGGGCGTTGTCGACGCGCAACTTCAATGCCTGCATTTCCGTGGCGCAGGTTTCGCGCACCGAGCGCGCGTACTTGGTGATGACATCGTAACGGTGCGTGATCACCGCTTGCAGCGTCTCGAAATCGCAGCGTGTCTTGCCGGTTTCGAGCCGCAACTGCGGCGCGATTTTCTTTACCTTGGCAAGGCCGATGATTTCAAGCATGCGGATGTACATCCAGCCGATGTCGAACTCGTACCAGCGGTTGGACAGCCGCGCCGAGGTCGGGTAGGCATGGTGATTGTTGTGCAGCTCTTCGCCGCCGATGAGGATGCCCCACGGCGACACATTGGCGCTGGTGTCTTCGGACTCAAAATTGCGGTAGCCCCAATAGTGGCCTATGCCGTTGATCACGCCGGCCGCCAGAAACGGTATCCACATCATTTGCACCGCCCACACCGCGATGCCGATGGGGCCGAGCAATATCACGTTGATGACGACCATGGCGCCGATGCCGTAACGGTCGTGTTTGTAGACCACGCGCTCGAGCCAGTCGTCGGGCGTGCCGTGACCGTAGTGTTCCAGCGTTTCTTTGTTGGCGCCTTCCTTGCGATACAGCTCGGCACCCTGAAACAGCACGGTCTTGATGCCGAAAATCATCGGGCTGTGCGGATCGTCCACGGTCTCGCATTTGGCGTGATGCTTGCGATGGATCGCGGTCCAGGTCTTGGTGAGCATGCCCGTGGACATCCACAGCCAGAAGCGGAAAAAATGGCTGGGAATCGGGTGCAGATCCAGCGCGCGATGTGCCGAATGACGATGCAGAAAAATCGTAACCGACGCAATGGTAATGTGCGTGAGTAACAACGTATAAACAATGACGCCCCACCACTGTAGATCAAGCAACCCGTTAAACATAACCCTCCTCGAATTTAGGCATGCTTTTGAGGAGCGAAGTCTACAGAAGTTCAAACAGGCCGCAAAGCACTATTTGAACCCTCCTTGACCTGACTCTGGTTTCACGATAACTATTTGTTTATATTGAATTATTTGTTACTTTCGTTTGCCACGAAAGCGGCGCCGGCGAGCCGTACTTCGCGTTGCGGATAGGGTATTTCAATACCTTGGGCGCGAAACTCGCGCCAGATGTCGAAATACAGGTCGGAACGTAGGTTCGCGGTTCCGAGCTGCGGGTCCTCGATCCACACGCCAAGTTCGACGTTGATGCCGCTGTCGGCGAACTCGCGGATCAGCATTTTGGGCAACGGCTCGGCCAGCACGCGCGCGTGGCGTTGCGCCGCCTCGACCAGCACGCGGCCCACCAGATTGAGGTCGGATTGATACGACACCTGCACCGGCACGCCCACGCGCACGCGCTTGTCGGTGTACGAATGATTCACCACCGGCGAGGTGATCATGGTCTCGTTGGGAATAATGGTCTCGGTGCCGTCGCCCGCGCGCACCACCACGTAGCGCGCGGTCATCTTGGTGAGTTGCCCGGTGTATTTGTCCACCGTCACCAGATCGCCGATCGACACCGAGCGGTCGAGCAGGATGATGAAGCCGCTGATGTAATTGCTGGCGATCTTCTGCAAGCCGAAGCCGATGCCCACGCCGAGCATGCCGCCGAACACCGACAGCACCGTGAGATCGATGCCCACCGCCGGCAGCGCGATGAGTATCGCGATCAACAGCAGCAGCGCCTGCGCGAGCTTGGTGAACATCACGCGCAGGTTGACGTTAAGCGTGGTCGCCGCCATCAGCCGCGTTTCGGCCATGCGGCCCAGCCACAGCGCCAGCAGCACCGTGATGCCGATCGACAGCAGCCCCTGCAAGATCAGCAACAGCGTAATGCGCTGCTGGCCCAGGCTAAAGCCGATGTCTTCGAGCACGCCGCTTAACGCCGGCCACAAGCCGCCGATGTAGATCGCAAAGCCGATCCACACGCCCCACGCGAGGTATTTTTCCGAGCTGCGCACCCACTCACCCGATGCGAACACATGGCGCAGCATGTAGATGGTGAGGCGCACCAGCGCCAGCGCAAACAGCAGCGGCACCGCGACGTTGAGCAGGCTTATCGGGCGCCAGGTTTCCAGTATCGCGCGCCCAACAAGCACCAGCGCGAGCGCCGCCAGCGGAAACGCCAGCCGCCGAAAGCCGCCCATGCGCAAGCGGGCCGCATCGTCACCGTCCGCGCCGGACTTGGCCATCGCGCTGCCTTCGAGGTAACGATGCATCAGCCAGCCGCCCGCGATACAAAGCGCGAGCACGCCGATTTGCCACAGCACGTTAACGTCGTGCAGATCGGCCCACGGCGCGATCAGCAGATTGTGCAGTTCGGGAGAGTTTGGCATCGCGCGTAAATTCTACTACGCGCGCTCCAGCACCGCCGCAAAGAAACCATCGCAACCATGCACATGCGGCAGCAGCTTCAGATACTTGCCGGTGTCGAGCGCAATTTTCTGCTGTGCGAGTATTTCGGCGCAATCGAGCAGGCGGTAATCGCCGCGCTTCGCGAGAAAGGCATCGACGATGGTCTCGTTTTCCTCGGCGAGCAGGCTGCACGTGGCGTACACCAGCCGTCCGCCGGGCTGCGCCAGTGTCGCGGCGGCGGAGAGTATCGAGGCTTGTTTGACCACCAGTTCGGCGATACTTTCCGGCGATTGACGCCACTTCAAGTCCGGGTTGCGGCGCAGCGTGCCAAAGCCGCTGCACGGCGCATCGACCAGCACGCGGCTGACCTTGCCCGCCAGTCGTTTGATGCGTGTGTCGTTTTCGCCCGCGATCACTTGCGGATGCACGTTTGACAGCCCCGAGCGCGCCAGCCGCGGATTGAAGCGGCGCAGCCGCGCATCGGAGACATCGAACGCATACAGCGTGCCCTGCGAATTCATCAACGCCCCCAGCATCAGCGTCTTGCCACCGGCGCCTGCGCAAAAATCCACCACGCGCTCGCCGCGCCGGGGTGCGACCAATGCACACACAAGCTGGCTGCCTTCGTCCTGCACCTCCAGCGTGCCGCTGAGAAACAGCGCGTGGCGATTTAACGCGGGGCGGCCCGCGAGACGCAGGCCGTACGGCGAAAAAGGCGTCGCCTTCGCGTCGATGCCTTCGGCGGCAAGGGTTTGCAAGATGCTGTCGCGCTCGCCGCGCAGCGTGTTCACACGCAAATCGAGCGGCGCGGGTTCCCTCAACGCGCGGCCCAGCTTGACGATTTCATCTGGTGCATACTGCGCGCCGAGGCGCTCGATCAGCCAATCAGGCAACTCGGTCTCATCGCCGGGCGGCAGATTATCCGCGCGCGCCGCCTTGATCGCGGCAACGGCCTCCAGCTCGCCGCGCCGTAAAGCGGGCTCCAACTCACGTGCGCTTGATCCGGCGATGCGCGCGAGCCACGCCAGCAATAGCAAACGCGGATCGTCGCCATTCGCGATATGCCGCAAGAAACGCGAGCGGCGCAGCACGCCGAACACGCTCTCGGCGACGAGCGCGCGATCCTGCTGGCCGAGCGCACGATGCTGGCGAAAATAACCGCTCAGCACCGCATCGGCGGGCTTGTCGAAGCGCAGCACCGCGCGTAGCGCATCGGTGGCGTGATCCAGTTGTACACGGGTCAGTTTCATGGCGCCGATGATAGCCGCAAAGGCGCACGCATGCCGCGAAAAGACGTGGAGCGGTACTACTATTACTATTACTCTTCGCTGACGCGAATTTCGGTGACGAGTTGTTCGCCGGTGGGCGCGCCATCGCGGCCGAGAAAACGGATGCGCACCGGCAGATGGCGGTATTCGGCGGCGAGCCAGAATTCAAAACTTTCCATCCCCGCTTTGCGCACCTGGCGCACCGGCAGCGCACGCACGGCGCCGATTGGCGTCTCGAGCGTTTCGAGCGCGGAGACCTCGAATTCGATGGTCTCGAAGCGCGCGCCATTGGCAATGGCGAGTTGTATGCGTCCGGCCGGCGGCGGCGCGAGCGACAGTTGATACATCACGCTCAAAATATCCTGACTGCCCGCGGGCAGCGCGCCGGTGCGCTGGCTAGCGCCGGCGCCACCAGTGGCAATGGTGATGCTGCTGCCCGCCCAGTCGAATCGCGCGGTGGATTCCTCGGTCTGGCCGCGGCGCGTGCGCCGTTTTTGCGCCGACTCGGGTTGCAGGCCTTGCGGGGTCATGCGCCCGGCGCTGCGAAACACGAGTTGATCCGAGCGAAACGCCGCCGCGAGGCCGGTGGTTTCGGATACGCTTTCCATGCGGTAGTTGCTGCCCGTGGTTTCCCACGTTTGCACCGTGCGCCCGACGTTGAATCTGTCTGTGCCGAGCAACAGCGCGTAGGCGATATGCCCGCGGCGCGGCAGCGTCTTTAACGTGGCCGCTTCGATGACCAGCGTGCTGGGCGCGGCCTCGGCGATTACAACCGGCTCGGGCGCGGGTGCTTCGGCTGGCGATTCGGGTGTGTTGCCGAGGGTAGTGCTGACTTCGGCTGGCGCTTCTACCGGCAACGAGAACGGGCTCATCGACGACATCGACGGAATCGACGGAATCGACGATGAAGGCGGCGGCGCGGCGGCCACACGTGTGGCGGCGGGCGGGCGGGGTGCGGTTTGTTTCGCGGGCGGCGGCGGAGTTGTTTTCGGCGCAACCGCCGGCGCTGGTTCCAGCCGCGCCAGCAGCGACAGTTGCTCGCTCTCGGTTTTCGGCATGGTGATCCAGTGCCCTGAAATCACCAGCGCGTGCGCGATCAACGACAGCACCAGGGTCGCGGCGAACACCGTGAGAGGCGTGCGCGGCTTCACGGCTTGATTTCAATACGCGTGAGTTGCTGATCGTAACGCACGCCGTCTTCCTCGATGACCAGCAGCCGCACCGGCAGGTAGTGATATTCGGGCGCGAGCCAGATCTCCGTGCCCGATTCGCCGGGCTGGCGCTGCTTTACGAGATGCGTGGTGACCAGCCGCCGGTAGGGCGTGTCGATGGAGACATCGGGCATCACCGAATAGCGGTAGTGGTCGATCTTGCGCCCATTGGTCATCGAAAACTCGACCGTCTGCGATTTCGCCGGCGGCGCGTGCATGAATTGATACATGATCGACAACCGGTCCTGCGTGCCCGCGGGCAACGCAGTGGTTTCGCTGCGCCCGTCGAATTGCATTTTCAGCAGCGTGGCTTTCCAGTCGAAATCCGCAATGGCGCGGCGCGAGTCATTACCGCGCCGTGCGTCGAAATGCAGCGGTTGCAGGCCCGCGCGCGTCACCTCGCCGCGGCTCGACACGGTGACCGGGCCGCGCTGCGCAAGCGCTAACAGGCCCACCGCCTTGCTGTCGCTGACGATGCTGTAGGTGTTGCCGTTCACCTCGTAGTGCTCGGTGACGTTGGCGATGTGAACGCCATTGCGTATCACGCTGTAGGCCGCATTCACCGTGGAGGGCGCTGCGTGCGCCATGCCGGCGAGCATCGCCAACGCGCCAAACAACATGGATGCAAGATGTTTCATCGGGCTACGCCTCCAGCGACGGCACGATCAGCGCCGTGCCGCCAGCGCGCGCGCCGTTGATTTCAACGATGCCGCGCCCGGTGACGGAAATACGGCCTTCGCAAAACCAGCGCACCGCCTGCGGGTAAACGCGATGCTCCTCGGTGAGCACGCGCGCGGCGAGCGTTTCTTCATCATCCCCCGCCAGCACGGGCACCGCCGCCTGAATGATTATCGGCCCGGAATCCAGGCTTGGGGTGACGAAATGCGCCGTGCAGCCGTGCACGCGCACGCCCGCTGCAAGCGCCTGGCGGTGGGTGTGCAGGCCGGGAAACGACGGCAACAACGAGGGGTGAATGTTGATCATACGCCCCGAATAACGCGTGACAAATCCATCGGTTAACACCCGCATGAAGCCCGCCAGCACCACCAGGCCGGGCGCGTGGCGGTCGATTTCAGCCGCCAGCGCGGCGTCAAACGCGGTGCGGTCCGCAAAATGCGTGTGGTCGACAACGGCGGTGGAAATGTCGGCTTGTTGCGCCGTGACCAAGCCTTTCGCGCGCGGATCGTTGCTGATGACCGCGGCGACAGCAGCCGGCAAATTGGCGCGCAGCAGGGCCTCCATGTTGGAACCCCGGCCGGAAATCAGAATGACGATTTTTTTCAAGGCGTGTTCTCGCGCATGGCATGACGTCTACTGCAAAAGCGTAAACACACAACAAAATTCACGCAAACAAATTTTGTAACAATGTGTAAACCCGTGATTACACCACCACCGTCTGCGCCTCGCCATCCTTGCGTTGCGTGATCGTGCCGATTTGCCACACGGTTTCGCCGCTGTCGCGCAGCATGGCCTGCGCTTTCGCCGCATCGGCCGCGCTGACGATCAGCACCATGCCGATGCCGCAGTTGAACACGCGGTGCATTTCGTGATCCGCGACGTTGCCTTCAAGTTGCAGCCATTGGAACAGCGCCGGTTGCGGCCACGTCGCGCGGTCAATGCGCGCGCAGACATTTTCGGGCAGCACGCGCGGCACGTTCTCCAGGATGCCGCCGCCGGTGATGTGCGCCAGCCCCTTGACGTTCATCGACTTCATCAATTGCAGCAGCGGCTTCACGTAGATGCGCGTGGGCGTGAGTATCCAGTCGCGCAGTGACTTGCCGTCGAGCTTTGCCGATAGATCGACTTTCTTCGTATCGATGATCTTGCGGATCAGCGAGTAGCCATTGGAATGCGCGCCGCTGCTCGCCAGCCCCAGCACCACGTCGTCCGCCGCGATGGTGGTGCCGTCGATGATTTTGCTTTTTTCCACCACGCCGACCGCGAACCCGGCGAGATCATAGTCGCCGCCCGAGTACATGCCGGGCATTTCGGCGGTCTCGCCGCCGATCAACGCGCAGCCTGCCTGTTCGCAACCGGCGGCGATGCCCTTGACCACGCGCGTGGCGGTGGCGACATCAAGCTTGCCGCAGGCGAAATAATCCAGAAAGAACAGCGGCTCGGCGCCCTGCACCAGAATGTCGTTCACACTCATCGCCACCAGGTCGATGCCGACCGTGTCGTGGCCGTCGTGCTCGAACGCGAGTTTCAGCTTGGTGCCCACGCCGTCGGTGCCCGACACCAGCACCGGCTCGCGATAGTTGCGCGAGATTTCAAACAACGCGCCAAAACCGCCGATGCCCGCGAGCACGCCGGGGCGCATGGTGCGCCTGGCGTAGGGCTTGATGTTCTCTACAAGCTGGTCTCCGGCGTCGATATCCACGCCTGCATCTCGGTAGGTCAAAAAATCAGATGGGCTTGGAGTGTTCAATTGTTGATTTTCCAGATAAAGTCGCGCATACACAACGTTGCTGCATAATGGAATTTTAACGCAAATGAATACACCCGGCTCCGGCATTTCAGGCAATTCACACCTCTGGTTGTGGCTGGGGGTGGCCATGGTTGCGGCCGCGCTGCTCTACTTGCTCGCACCCATACTCGCGCCGTTTCTCGCGGCGCTGATGCTGGCGTATATTTTCAATCCGCTGGTGATGAAAATGTCGCGCAAGCTGCCGCGCTCGCTGGCGGTGACGCTGATGCTGCTGATGCTGGCCGCTCTGTTCGTGGTGCTGCTGCTGATCCTGATGCCGTTGCTCGCGCGCCAGGTCAAATCCATAGTCGCTCAATCGCCGCTCTATATCGACTGGATAAAAGCGAACGTCGCGCCGCTCGCGGAGCATTATCTCGGCGTGACGCTCGACTTGGCGATGCTGAAAGACTGGCTTGCCAGCCACACCAAGGAGATCCAGAGCGTCGCGCTAAGCCTGCTGCCGTCGCTCAAAAGCGGCGGGCTGGCGCTGCTGGAGTTTGCCGCCAGCCTCGTGCTGGTGCCGGTGGTGTTGTTCTACTTCGCGCGCGACTGGGACGCGCTGCTCGCGCGCGGCGGCGAACTGGTGCCGCGCCATTGGTACGACAAGGTCGCCACGATTTTGCGCGAGATCGACGCCGTGCTCGGCGAATTCCTCCGCGGCCAGTTGCTGGTGATGATGTTGATGGCGGCGTTCTACACCATCGGCTTGTGGCTGGTGGGCCTCGATTACGCGCTGTCGGTGGGCTTGATCGCGGGTTTTCTCACGTTCGTGCCGTACCTGGGCGTGATCGCGGGCGTGGTGATCGCCACGCTCACGGGGCTGCTGCAATTCGGCGACCTCACGCATATCATGTGGATCTGGGGCGTGTTCGTCGCCGCCAACATACTCGAGGGCAACGTGTTCGTGCCATGGCTGGTCGGCGACCGCATCGGCCTGCATCCGGTGGCGGTGATCTTCGCGCTGCTTGCCTTCGGGCAATTGTTCGGCTTTGCCGGCGTGCTGCTGGCGCTGCCCGCGAGCGCTGCGCTGCTGGTGTGGCTGCGCCACCTGCGGCGCAGCTACATGGATAGCGGGATGTACACCTCGCGATGAGGCAACTCGCGCTCGATATTTCCGCGCCGCCGGCGCCTGCATTCGATAATTTTGTAATTGGGCGAAACGCCGAGGCGATCGCGCATCTGCGCGCGGCGATCGCGGGCGGCGGCGAGCGTTTTGTTTATCTGTGGGGCGAGGCGGGGTGTGGCCGCACACATTTGCTCAAGGCATTGACGGCCGCGGCGGCGGATGCGATGTATGTCGCATGTGTAGCGAACAGCAGTTTTGACGATGACGCGCCGCTGCTGGTGGCCGACGACGTGGAGCTTCTCGGCGGCGAAGCGCAAATAGCGTTGTTCAATCGATATAACATATTGCGCGATCAAGGCGGCGGCTTGATCGCCAGTGGGCGTGTGCCGCCGGTCGAACTCAAGCTGCGCGTAGACCTTGTAACGCGCCTGGGCTGGGGGCTGGTGGTGCAGGTGCACGCGCTCACCGATGAAGAAAAAGCGCGGGCGCTGGCGCAACACGCCAGGGCGCGCGGATTCGCGTTATCCACTGAAGCGATCACGTACTTGCTCACCCATGCGCCACGCGACATGGGTGCACTGTTCGCCACGCTGGATGCACTCGACCGGCACTCGCTGGAGACCAAGCGCGCGGTGACCGTGCCTCTGGTTCGCGATCTGCTGAATTTAAAAACATGAATAAAAACAAATACTTATGAATCTCGCGTTATTTGATCTCGACAACACCTTGCTCGCCGGCGACTCCGATTTCGAGTGGGCGCAATTTCTGATCGAGCAAGGCGTGCTCGACCGCGAAATCTACGAAGCGCGCAATCAGGAGTTCTACGATCAATACAAGGCGGGCACGTTGGATATCCGCGAGTTTTTGGATTTTCAATTGAAGCCGCTGTCGCGCCATCCGCGCGCCGTGCTGGACAAATGGCACGGCGACTACATGCGGAAAAAGATTCATCCGATGATGCGCGACTCCGCGCGCGCGTTGGTCGCCAAACACAAGGCCGATGTGCGCGTGGTGATTACCGCGACCAATAGTTTTGTCACCGCGCCGATAACGCGCCTGTTTGGTGTCGAGCATTTGATCGCGACCGAACCCGGACAACGTGGTGGCGAATTCACCGGCGGCGTCACCGGCCTGCCGTGCTTTCGCGACGGCAAGGTGACGCGGCTTAACGATTGGCTGGCGTCACGTGGCGAGACTTTGCGCTCGTATGAACAGTCGTGGTTTTACAGCGACTCGCACAATGATCTCGCATTGATGTCGGTGGTGACGCATCCAGTCGCGGTCGATCCGGATGACGCGTTGCGCGCGCATGCGGTTAAGTCCGGATGGCCGGTGATTTCATTGAATTAAACTTTACGGCGCTATCTTTTACTGGCGTATACAGCAACGGAGATAAACCATGAGCGCAACAAAAACACTACGCAATTTGATCGCCGGCAATCGCGCATTGATCGCACCGGCCGTCTTCAATCCGCTTAGCGCAAAACTCGCCGAGGCCGCGGGTTTTGAAGTGCTGTATCTCGGCGGCGGCACCATCGGTTATATCAACTGCTGCCTCGAAGCGAATCTCAACATCACGCAACTGTGCCAGGCCGGCATCGACATCCGCGCCGCGTGCGGCCTGCCGCTGATCCTCGATGGCGCGGCGGGGTTTGGCGACCCGATGCACATGCATCACACCATCGGCATGGCGGAGGCTGCCGGGTTTGCCGCGATAGAAATCGAGGATCAGATACTGCCCAAGCGCGCGCATCACCATGTTGGAAAGGAGCACATGGTGCCGCTCGAACTGATGGCGGCCAAGGTGCGCGAGGCCGCCCGCGCACGGCGCGATCCGGATTTCGTCATCATCGCGCGCACCAACGGCATACGCGGCCCCGGCGGCATCGACGACGCGATCAAGCGCGCGCGTGCGTATCACGAGGCCGGTGCCGACATGCTGTATTTCAGCGTGCGCAACGCCGAGGACGCGCGCCGCATCGCGAGCGAACTGCCGCCGCCGTTCATGTTCGGTTTGCCGGGCCACGGCGACAAGGGTGCGGGTCTGACACTCGATGAACTCGGCGCGCTCGGCTATCGCATCCTCGCCAGCTCCGTCTCGGCGTGGGCGTTCCATCGCGCGATGAAACAAAGCTACGAATGCCTCGCGCGCGGCGAGCCTGATCCACTCATGGCTGGTACCACGCACAAGAACGAGCAGAACGCCGTGCACGAGACTATCGGCATGGAGCGCATGCTGGCGGTGGAGCGCGCGACCGTCGAAAAATGAGCGTACGGCGTTCGATGTGAGGTGTATGCGCCGGGCCAAATATACGCCGCCAAAGCACGCAACAGCGCACGCAATAACCCACGCAATAACCCACGCCATGAACCGCGGTTGACAGCTTGTGAAGCCGGGCATACTGTTTCGTCTCGTGAAGGATGGTGTTTGCCGATTTTCTAACTCCAGAGGATTTGCATGAGCACGATTCGATTGTCGGGTATGTTCGCAGGTTTAATCGGTTCCGCTTGCGGCACGGTCTGGGCGCAGCAGTATCCCGCCAAGCCGGTGCGCGTGATCGTGGTGTTTCCGGCAGGCGGCGCGACGGATGTCGCGGCGCGTTTCGTGTTTCAGAAAATGGGCGAACAGCTTAACCAGCAGTTCCTGATCGACAACCGGGGCGGCGCGGGCGGGATAATCGGCGCCGAGATCGCGGCCAAGAGTCCGCCCGACGGTTATACGGTAATGGTGTATTCGCAGACGCTGGTCGCCAATGCGCACCTCTACCAAAAGTTGCCGTATGACCCTCTGAAGGATTTCATCGGCATAACGCCGCTCACGCGGCTGGTGTTCATGCTCGCCACGCATCCCGCGCTGCCGGCGCGCACCACGAAGGAGTTCATCGCCCTGGCCAAGGCGCGGCCCGGTGAACTGCTCTACGGCTCGGCTGGGATTGGCGCTTCCCAGCATCTTTCCATGAGCGTTTTCGCCAGCATAGCGGGTGTAAAGATGAATCATGTGCCATTCAAGGGAGGCACGCTGGCTGTACTGGCGATGATAGGCGGCGAAATACACGCGGTGCTCACGCCGATCGCCGAAGTGTACCCCTACCTTAAATCGGGCCGCTTGCGGCCGATCGCGGTGTCCTCGCCCGCGCGAACCACCCAGTTTCCCGAAATCCCTGCCATCGCGGAAACGATAAAAGGATTCGACTTCACCTCGTGGTTTGGCGCGTTTGTGCCGGCCGGCACACCAAGGCCGGTTGTCGACAAGCTCAACGCCGAGTTGAAAAAAGCAGTGGCGGACCCCGATACCGCCGCGAAGCTTTCAGCGCAAACACTCGATCCCATGCATTCCACTCCCGAGGAATTCGCCAGGCTCTTGCAGTCGGATTACGACAGATTGAGGAATGTCGTGAAGCTTTCGGGCGCTCGCATCGAATAGAGAATTGTTTTGGGTAGAAATTACGCGCCATCCCAGGCGTTATTGGCTATGCTCCAACCCCGCCGCACGAATCACCTTGGCCCACTTCGCCGCTTCCGATTTGATGAACGTGGAAAACGCCTCGGGTGTGCTGGGCGCGGATTCAGAGCCGTTGTTGATCATGCGCTCGCGCACTTCGGTGGTGGACATATGGCGGTTCACTTCGCGCGATAGTTTTTGCGCGATGTCGGCGGGTGTGCCGGCGGGTGCCAGCAGCCCGCTCCAGCCCGTCATCACCAGATCGCGGTAGCCTGATTCGATCAGCGTCGGTGTTTGCATGAACGCGGGATGACGCTGCTGGCCGCAGGTGGCCATCAGCCGCAGCTTGCCGTTGCCGAAGTGCTGGGTGATGCCTTGCATGCTGGTGAACATGATGGCGATTTGCCCGCTCAACAGATCGATCCACGCCGGCGTCGAGCCTTTGTATGGCGCATGCAGGAGCTTTGCGCCGGTGGTTTGCGAAAACAATTCTCCCGACAGGTGCGTGAGATTGCCGATGCCGGCGGAGCCGTAGACCAACTCGCCGGGGCGCGCTTTTGCGAGCGCGATGAGTTCTTTCGTGGTGCGCGCGGGCAGCGTGGGCGTGACCACCAGCGCCATCACGTTGCTGGCGGTTTGCGATACGGGTGCGAAGTCGCGCACGGGGTCATGCGGCAGGCTCTTGTAGACGAATTGATTCATCGAGATCGCGCTCGATACGCCGAGCAGTAGCGTATAGCCGTCAGGCTTTGCTTTCGCCACCGCATCGGTGCCGATGATGCCGTTGGCGCCGGCGCGATTCTCGACGATGAATTGTTGGCCCCACGCCTCGGTGAATTTCTGCGCCAGCATGCGCGCCACGAGGTCGGGGCCGGCGCCGGGGGCTTGGGCGACGATGATGCGCACGACGCGCGCTGGATATTCCTGAGCGTGGCTGGTGGCCGTGGCTGCGCAGAGAGCGACGGCCAACATGGCGCGATTTCGGATGTGGGCAGTCATGCCCGCATGGTAGAAGCGGCGTGGATCGCTGTCAAAGACAAACCGGGCGCGGCAGCCGTTATACTTTGCGTATCATGCCTGCCACACCATACCCCTCGCTGTTCACTCCGTTCAGCCTCGCCGGCAAGCCGCTGCGCAACCGCATCGTGCATGCATCGATGAACACGCACATGGCGCACGACACCAAGGTGACGGATCAACTGATTCAATATCACGCCAATCGCGCGCAAGGCGGCGCGGCGATGATCGTGACCGAGCCGATCAGCATGGCGCGGCATCAGAATGTGCCGTACCGCGCACGGGCGTGGAACGACGACAATCTCGATGGTTTGAAACGCTGGGCGGATGCGGTGGAGTCGCACGATTGCCGCCTGCTCGGGCAGATTCAGGACCCCGGCCGCGGCAGGCATAACACAGGCATCGGCTCGGATGCCATAGGCGCATCCGCCTTGCCCGATGATCTTTCGTGGCTGGTACCCAAGGCGCTCACTGCCGGCGAAATTCGCGCCATGATCGAAGACTTCGCGCAAAGTGCACAGCGTTTGCAGCGCTGCGGCTTTAGCGGCGTGGAGATTTCCGCTGGACATGGACATTTGTTCCACCAGTTTCTGTCGCCGTGGTCGAATGCGCGTACTGATGAATATGGCGGCGATGTGGCGGGGCGCTCGCGCTTTGCCGCCGAGTTGCTGGCGGCGCTGCGCGCGGCGTGCGGACGCGGTTTTATCGTCGGCCTGCGGCTTCCAGGCGTAGACCATGTGCGCGGCGGCATCGATATCACCGAGGCGGCGCGCATTACCGCTCACCTCACGCGTATGGGCGATCTCGATTATCTTAATTTCGTGCAGGGCACGCATGGGCGCGAGCTTGAGCATCATTTGCCGGACGCGCATGGGCCGCGCGTGCCGTTTCGCGAAATGTGGCGCGAGCTGCGCCGCGCCATGCACGGCGTGCCGCTGATGGCGGTGGGGCGCATCACCGATCCCGATGAGGCCGAAGAGATCGTCGCGTCGGGCGCGGCGGAACTGGTGGCGTTGGGCCGGCCTCTGCTCGCCGATGCAGCGTGGCCTGCGAAGGCAGCGCAGGGCCGCGCGCACGAGATCCGGCAGTGCGTGTGGTGCAACCGCTGCTGGGATGCGATCAACACGCACTTAAAACCGATGGCGTGCGTGACCAACCCGCGCGTGGCGCTGCATGATGAAACGGACTGGCAGCCGGCGAAGGCCGCGGCGAGCCGCCGCGTGGTGATCGTCGGCGCGGGTATCGCCGGCATGGAAGCCGCGTGGATCGCAGCGGCACGAGGCCACGAGGTCACGGTATTTGGCAACACCCCCGAAGCAGGCGGCAAGGCGCGCTTGCACGCGCGCCTGCCTGGTGGCGCACCGCTGAGCAGCATTTACGATTACCAATTCGCCGAGGCCAGGCGCTCGGGCGCAAGGTTTGTGCTTGGCGCGGCGGCCAGTGCCGCGGATGTGATCGCGCAAAAGCCTGATGTCGTAGTGCTCGCAACCGGCTCGCGCATGATTGCGCCGCCGTGGTTAAAGGGTGACCCGCGCGTGCCCAATCTGCGTGATGCGCTGATACCGTTGCTTGCGGAAACCTCGCGCGCACCCGGCGCGGCGGTGATTTTTGACATGGATCACACCGAGGCGACCTACGCCGCGGCGCAACTGCTGCACGCGCGCTTTGAGCGCGTGGTGGTGATCACGCCGCGTGATTCGATTGCGCAGGCCACCGCAATGGTCACGCGCCAGGGCATATTGCGGCGGCTGCACCAGATGCGCATTGAAATCATCACGCTGGCCGAACCGCGTTGGAGCGCGAGCGCAGACAAACGTAAATTGGAATACTTGGAATACGCAAACGTCTACAGTGGCGAGGCGGGCGTGATCGATAACGTTTCCTTCTTCGCCTACGCCACGCCGCGAGCGCCCGACGACGCTCTGGCCGCGCCGCTGCGTGCGGCGGGTATCGAAGTGCATCTGGCCGGCGATTGCCGCGCGGCGCGCGGATTGATGAGCGCGATCGCCGAGGGACACGCGGCGGGAAACTCTGTTTGAATGTATTATAACTAATTGTTTTTAAACGATATTTAGTGATAATGAGATGAATGGCGCAGCAGAAATCGTAGTCATCGGCGGCGGCGTGGTCGGCTCCGCCATCGCCTACGGCCTCGCCAGGCGGGGTGCTGCGCCGGTGGTGCTTGACGAAGGTGACGACGCGATACGTGCTTCGCGCGTGAACTTCGGCCTGGTGTGGCTGCACAGCAAGGGCGACGGCATGGCGGCGTATGGATTCTGGACGCGGCGCTCGTGCGATATCTGGCAGGCGTTTGCCGACGGGCTGAAAGATGCAACTGGTGTTGATACGCACTACGTCAAATCGGGCGGCGTGAACTATTGTTTGAGTGAAGCCGAATTTGAAACGCGCTCGGAAACGATACACCGCATGCGCGAGCAGGCGGAGCGCGATCCGTACGAAGCGCGCATGATCGACCGCGCCGAACTCATGCAACTGATGCCGCGGGTGACGTTCGGCCCCGATGTGCTGGGCGCATCGTTCGGCCCGCACGATGGGCATGTCAGCCCGCTTAATCTGCTGCACGCGCTGCATGCGGGGCTGAAACGATACGGTGCGGATTACCGGCCCTCCACGCCCGCGCTGGAAGTGAAACCCGCCGGCGGCGGCTTCGAGGTGCGCACGCCGCGCGGCGTGATTTCAACACCCAAGGTTGTGCTCGCCTGCGGCCACGGCATCACGCCGCTCGAACGCTCGCTCGGCTTTGATGTGGAGATCATCGCCGAGCGCGGACAAATCCTCGTCACCGAACGCATGGCACCCACCGGCCTGTTGCCGGCCAACGGTGTGCGGCAGACGGCGGAAGGCACCATGTTGATCGGCACCACCAATGAAGAAGTGGGCTTCGATGTCTCCACCACGCCACGGGCCGGAGCGGCGATGGCGAGCCGCGCGATCCGCGTGCTGCCCGCGCTGGCGCATGCGCGCATCGTGCGTGCCTGGGCGGGGCTGCGCACGCTGACAAAAGATGAATCGCCGGTATACGAGGAATCCTCGCGCTACCCCGGCGCGTTTCTCGCGACGTGTCACTCCGGCGTGACGCTGGCGGCGGTGCACGCCAACGATCTTGCCGATGCGATACACAAAGGAAAACTCGGCGCGGATATCGAGCCGTTTCATAGCTGGCGTTTGCGCGCATGAGCACCGAAATCGTCACTGTCACCGTCTATGTCGAGGGCAAACCCGTCAGCGTCAGCGCCAACGAAAGCGCCGCCGCCGCCGCGCTGCACGCGGGGCTGGGTCACACACGCACCTCGCCCATCACGGGTGAAAAGCGCGCGCCCTACTGCATGATGGGCGTGTGTTTCGAATGCCTGATGGTGATCGACGGCGTGCCCTCGCGCCAGGCGTGCATGGTGCGCGTGCACCCCGGCATGCGCATCGAGCGGCAATCCGGCGCGCGGGAATTGAAATGAACAAGAGCTGCGATTTTCTGGTGATCGGCGCGGGGCCGGCAGGCATGGCCGCTGCCGCTACCGCCTTGCGGCTAGGCGTATCGACACTGCTGGTGGATGAACAACACGCGCCCGGCGGACAAATTTATCGCGGCGTTGAATCGCGCGATATGAATGCAAACGGCGTGGCTGCGGATGACTGGCGGCGCGGAGCGGCGTTGCTAAGAGAGTTTCGCGAAAACGGCGCTGCGTATCAACCGGGCACGCAGGTATGGCAACTCGACAAGGATCGCAAGATTTATGTCACGGACGGCGCCAAGGCCGCACGCATCACCGCGCGCCGCGTGTTGATCGCCGCCGGCGCGATGGAGCGGCCCGTGCCGATAGCGGGGTGGACCCTGCCCGGCGTGATGACCGTAGGCGCGGCGCAGATACTTTACAAAACATCGAAGTGGACGTCGCACGCGGGTGCGTGGATCGCCGGCAGCGGGCCATTGTTGTGGCTTTACGCCGCGCAGGCCATCGAGGCCGGCGGTCGCATCGACGGCATACTCGACACCACGCCGCAGGCAAACTACGCACACGCGCTGCGTCATACCGGCGGCGCATTGCGCAACCGCGCCTACATCGAACGCGGCATGGCGTTGCAAAGCCAGGTGCGCGCGGCGGGCGTGCGGGTGGTGAAGGACGTGACGGCGCTGGAGGCAAAAGGCGACGGACAACTCGGCGCCATTCGTTATCGCGCGGGCCGCCACTGGCGCGACCAGCCGGCATCGTTATTGCTGCTGCACCAGGGCGTAGTGCCGCATGTGCATGCAACGTTGTCGCTCGATGCCGCGCACCGCTGGGACAAGGTGCAACGCTGCTTCGCGCCCGTGGTCGATGCGTGGGGCAACACCAGCATTGAAGGTTATGCCGCCGCCGGCGATTGCGCGGGCATCGTGGGCGCGGAGGCTTCCGCGCTGCAAGGCAGACTGGCGGCGCTGGAAACCGCGCGCGTACTGGGCGTGATCAATGAAACGCAGCGCGACAGCGAATCAGAACCGGTACGCGCCGAGCTTGCGCGCCATCTGCCGATACGCCCGTTTCTCGACCAGTTGTTCGCGCCTCGCGCAAGCCTGTTGGCGCCCGCCGATGACGTGCTGGTGTGCCGCTGCGAGAGCATCACCGCGCGCCAAATCCGCGACGCGGTGGCGCTGGGTTGTCAGGGGCCGAACCAGATGAAAGCTTTCACACGCTGCGGCATGGGGCCGTGCCAGGGGCGCATGTGCGGGCTAGCGGCGGCTGAAATTATCGCGCACGCGCGTGGCGTGAGCGTGGAGGAGGTGGGTGTGTTCAACGTGCGGCCGCCGTTAAAACCACTTTCGCTGAGCGAATTGGCGACGCTCGAAGATTAACGCGGTCGCGAACGAATCAAACAAAAAGGAAATCAGCATGAGCTTTTTCTGGCAGGGCAGGCTGGGCGAAAAACCAAGTGATCTGCTCAAACACTACTACGCAGAGACAATGCGCGAGCCGCTGTTTCTCGAAGCGTTGCATCAATGGGACAAGGCGCAGGTGGTGGTGCTGGGCGAACAGGAGATCGCGCCGCCGGAGGCGATCAAGTCGCTGCTGCACGCCGTCGCGGAAATGGAAAAAGAAGGCGTCATCGAAGCGCGCAAGGCGCTCTGGAATGTGATTCACGGCGGCGAGGAATACATGCGCAAGCATTGCGAGGAGGAGCAATCCGGCTGGCTGCATCTCGGGCGCTCCAGCCCCAGCATACGCGTGGTTGCATCGCGCATCGCGTTTCGTGACTTGCAGATTCAGATCATGGCCTCCGCGCTCGATCTGCGCGCAAAAATCATCGATGTCGCCGAACAGCATCTTGAAACGCTGATGCCGGGCTACAGCTACATCCAGCACATCGAGCCAGGCACGCTGGGCTTTTATTTGATGTCGTTCGTGGAGCCGCTGGAGCGTGATTTTCAGCGCTTTGTGAATGCCTACAAAAACACCAACATCAGCGCGGTCGGCACGGGTGCCGCGTACGGCATCGAGTTTCCGCTCGACCTTGAACGCTTTGATGAATTGCTCGGTTTCGAGGCGGCGCCGTGGAATGCGCGCGATTCGATCCGCAACTACGACTACATGATCGAGACCTACATGGCGCTGGCGCTGATGCACAACACGCTGGGGCGCGTGGCGATGGATTTTCTGATCTGGCACAGCAGCGAATTCGATTTCATCGAGCTGCCGGGGCGCTTGAGCATCACCTCGAGCATCTCGCCGCAGATGCGCATTCCGTACGTGCTGGAATTTATCCATGGCACCAGCGGGTTGATCGCGGGCCGGCTGATGGGCGCGCTGGCGATCACCAAGACCGCCTCCGACCAGCTTGAAATGGCGACCATGCTACCCGCCGAATTCTGGAAGTGCGCCGACGAATCGCGCCGCGCGATGGATGCCATGGTGGATGCGCTGGGCGACATGAAGGTGAACAAGGCGCGTATGGCGCAATGCGCGAATGACTACTGGTCGCAGGCAAGCACGGTCGTCGGCTATCTGGTCAAAGAGCACCGGATGTCGTATCGCACGGGGCACCAGATACTCGCGCTGATGATGCAGGATGTCGCCGACCGCAACATTCCGCCGTCGAAGGTGACCCCCGATGTACTCGAAAAAGCGGTGGAGAAATACACCGGCCGGCGCATCAGTGTCACGCAACAAGTGCTCGACCAATTGTTCGATGCCATGCATTGCGTGCGCGAGCGCAAGTATCGCTCGGGCGCGGCGCCGGAGCGCGTTGCCGAGCACGTCACGGCGGCGCGCGAACAACTCGCGCGCGACCGGCAGTTCGTGGTGCAAAAGGCCGCGGCCACCGCGGCGTCACGCAAACGGCTTGACAGTGCGTTTGATGCGTTGCGGCGCAAGCATGCGTGAGCGCATAAAAAAAATCATGCACAGGATTGCTGTAGCCGCCTTGTTGTTGAGCACGAGCGGCATGCCGCACGCAGCCGAGCCAAGCTATCCAAGCAAACCGATTCGCGTCATCGTACCCTTCGCTCCCGGCGGCGCGACCGATATATTGATCCGCACGGTCGGCCAAAAACTCACCGAACAATTGCAGCAGTCGCTGGTGATCGACAATCGCGGCGGTGGCGGGGGTGCCATCGGCGCAACGCTCGCTGCCAAGTCCGCGCCCGACGGCTACACCATCATGGCCACCACCAGCGGGGTCATCGTGGCGAACCCGAGTCTGTATCGAAAACTTGCCTACGACGCAATCGCGGACTTCGCGCCCGTGACCATCATCGCCTCGCTGCCGAACATGCTGGTGGTGAGTCCGTCGTTTGCGGCGGGCAACGTGAAGGAGTTGATCGCGCTCGCCAAGGCCAAACCCGGCGCGCTCACCTATGCCTCCGGCGGCAACGGTACGTCGAATCATCTTGCGGGCGAACTGCTCAAGTTTCTTGCGGGTGTGTATCTCACTCATGTGCCGTACAAGGGTGGCGGCCCGGCGGTGCTCGCCACCATGAGCGGCGAAGTCAGCATGCTGTTCGCGACCATGCCCTCGGCGATCCCGCAGGTGAAAGCGGCCAAGTTGAAAGCGCTGGCGGTGACCAGCCGCAAACGCGCAGAGGCGATGCCGGAGTTGCCGACGATGATCGAAGCAGGTGTGAAGGACTTTGAAGTTGCAACCTGGATCGGCGTGCTGGCGCCGCGCGGCACACCGCCTGCGTACGTCGGCAAACTTTATGCCGAAATTGCGAAGGCGTTGCAGTCGCCGCAGGTGGCGACACGGTTGCGCGCGGAAGGTTATGACCCCGTGGGCAATTCCCCCGCGGACATGGCCGCCGCAATCAAAACAGAATCGGCGATGTGGGCGCGCGTGATCAAGGCGGCGGGAATCGCTGCTGACTAGTGCACATAGGCGCATAGGCGCAATGCCTTGCACTCCCTGTGCTATGCAAGCCCGGCATCCCCGTGTAGGCTGTTTTGTTTCGAGCGATGATGCAAGGAGATATTGAATTGCGTAGTTTTACAATTGCCGTCGTGATTTTTTGTGCCGCCGCGCCTGCATTGGCGCAGCGCACGTCTGACGCATATCCCAGCCGCCCGCTGCGCATCGTTGTGCCGTTCGCGCCCGGCGGCTCGTCCGATCTCTTGTCGCGCATCATGGGGCAGCACATGACAGAGACGTTCGGCCAGCCGGTGATCGTGGATAATCGTCCGACGGCCGGCGGCATCGCGGGCACCGACATGGTGGCGAAAGCACAGCCCGACGGACACACGCTGGTGCTCGGTTCAATCGCCGGCATGGCGATCGCGCCGTCGCTCTTCGGCAAGTTACCGTACGATCCGCTCAACGACTTCGCGCACGTGAGCCTGTGGGTGACGTTTCCGCTGGTGATGATCGTGCCCGGCGGCTCGACGATCAAGGATCTGAAAGGCTTCATCGACACGGCCCGCGCGAAGCCGGGCGCGCTGCGCTTTGGCGCGCAGGGGCTGGGCTCGTCGTCACACATATTCGCCGAGTGGATGAACAGCCTCGCCGGCGTCAAGGTGACTATCGTGCCGTATAAAGGCGGCGGCCCGGCGCTGACCGGCATACTCGCGGGCGAGGTTGATTACTCGATGATCGCGGTTTCGACCGCGCGCGCGCAGGTGAGCACCGGCAAGATACGCGCTCTGGGCGTGACTGGCGCCAAGCCGACGCCGCATCTGCCCGGCGTGCCGCCGATTGCAAGCCTGTTGCCCGGCTACGACGCGCTGAATTTCCACGGCCTGCACGCGCCATTGAAGACGCCCGCGGCCATCGTGGCGCGGCTGAACGCGGAGTCCGCAAGGATACTGAAACGCGCGGACGTGGCCGAACGGCTGAACGGTTTTGCAATGGACATCGGTGCCGGCACGCCGGATCAATATCGCGCGTTCATCAAGGCGCAGATCGAGCAGTGGGCGCCGGTGGTAAAGAGTTCTGGGGCGAGGGCGGATTAAGATGAACGCCAGAGCGCTGTTGATGGCGGTCATGATTGCACTGCCGGCGCACGGCGCCGCGGTGCAGTCGTACCCAAACAAACCCATACGTGTTGTTGTCGCCGTGCCCGCTGGCGGCACGCCGGACGTACTGGCGCGCACGGTGACGCCACACATGTCCACGTTGCTCGGGCAACAACTGGTACTCGACAATCGCGGTGGCGCGGGCGGGCGCATCGCCGCCGAGATGGTGGCGGGCGCCGCGCCCGACGGCTACACGCTGTTCATGACCAGCCCGCCGTGTTTGACGATACTGCCGCATATGTCAAAGGTGCAGTACAACACGCTGAAGGATTTCGCACCCATCAGTCTGATTTCCACCGGGCCGATGCTGCTGCTCACACATACGTCCTCGCCGGTGAACAGCGTGAATGACCTGATCGCGCGTGCGAAGGCCTCGCCGGGCAAGATGAATTATTCGTCGGCGGGCAGCGGCACGGCGAACCATATCGGTATGGAGATATTCAAGGGCATCGCCGGCATCAGCATCACGCACGTGCCGTACGCGGGCGCGCCGCAATCGGTGATCGATCTCATCGCCGGGCGCGTGGACGTGATGTTGAATTCGATAGCGCCGGCGCTGCCGCACGTGAAGAGCGGCAAAATGCGCGCGCTCGCGATAGCCAGCGCCACGCGTACGCCGCTATTGCCCGATCTTGCAACCGTGGACGAAGCGACGGGGCTGCGCGGCGTGCAGGCTGGAAGCTGGCTGGGCTTTCTCGCACCGGCGGGCACGCCGCGCGCGATCATCGCGCGGCTCAACGAAATCGCAGTAGAAACCGTGCGCACCCCTGAAATTCGCGCACGCCTGCTTGCGCAAGGCAGCGACCCGGTGGGCAACAGCGCGCAGGAATTCGCCGCGTTTCTGCGCGCGGATTACGACAAAAATGGTGCGGCGGTTAAGCAGGCGGGGTTGAAGGTGGAGTGAAAGTCGATATGCTTATGTGTAGAAGTTTAGATTTTGCCGGACAAATGGAGTCAGAACATGCGCGCGACGGCGGGCTCGTCCCGACCTGCAATAGGCGTTCGCTGCAACTACCATCAGCGTTAGGTACTCGGCCTTTGCCGCCGTTGCCTCGGTGTGGCATCGGTGGCCGGTGTCGACCTGTTACCGGCCATTGCCCAAAAGAAAGATCGAATGGCCGGTGTCTAGCCCTATCTTCGCATGAAATTGTGTCAAATCGGCTGGAAGGCCGATATTTTGTCTCTCAAATTATGAATTCAGAGGTCGAACCGACATACATGAAAGAATATCAGGAAACCAACGCTCTAGCTCGAAGACCTTCACCGCGCGGCGCTGCTCGCTGGTCAACTCCGGCGCCAGCATCACCGTTGGCCTGCGTCCCGCGCCGCCTGTCGTCGTTCGTACCAGCGTCGCGCGAATGTCCGCCAAGCTTTCCATGGTCTTGCGTGCCGAGGCGTTCGTTCCGAGCGCGATTTT
>CAMDLH010000002.1 GCA_945901405.1 Bordetella parapertussis
CATGGCGCCGATGGCGTCTTTCGCCCACTCGTCCGACGGCACCAGCTTGGCGTAACCGCTGAGTATCGGCGCGCCGCCCAGGCGGTTTTCTTTTTCCACCAGCACGGCGCGTTGCCCCACGCTGGCCAGTGAATGCGCGGCGGCAAGCCCGGCGGGGCCGCCGCCGACGACTAATATGGGTTTCGTGCTCATGGACGATTCGCCGCGGGGGCAATGCGGGCGACCGGTTTGAACCCCGGCCCGGAGGTAATCATGCGCCGCGGGTCATAAAGATTCTCTTGTTTGCCGGCCTTGACCTCTTCCAGATAGGCGACGAATTCGGCTTTCTTCGCCTGCCAGTCAATGCCGAGTTTTTCCATCAGATGCTCGGTGGGGGAAGCGTGCCAGTGAGACTGCACGATCTTGTACGGGTGCGCGCCGCACACCAGCGCCGCGAACTGACAATCGGCGAGCACCGCCAACTCCACCGGCTTGCCCGCCGCCTTGGCGATCCATTGATTTTTGTCGAGCGTGGTGATGCAGCCGGTATCATGGCCGATCATCACATCGGCGTGCGCCTCTTCGACCGCGACCCGAATCTTGCGGTCGATGGCGAATGAGCGCGTGAACTCGCGCTCGGAAATAATGTGCCGGAATCCAAAGCCGCAGCAGTCATACCAGGTTTTGTAATCGATGACCTGCGCGCCGAGTTCCTGCATGATGCCGGTGGACACCGCCAGCCGGTTGCCGCCCAGGATGTTGTCGTCGTAGATCGCGTCTTCCGGTACCATTTTGTAGACGTGGCACGCTGGGTGGATGGTGGCGCGGATTTCGCTGCAATTGATTTCGCGCATGGCGTTGATGCGCCCGCGCATCACGTGCAGCCACTCCGAGTAATGCACCACCTCTTCGGGAATCAGCAGCTTGCCGTCCACCAGGCGACCGAGCTTGCCGAGGATGGCGCGCACGCGCTCGCGCAGCGTGGCCGAGTGAATCAGGTAGCCGCGCACCTCTTTGTAGTTGCCGAACGAAGTGCCGCAATGCACCAGCGGATAGTAGTAGCCGCCGGGCAAGCCTTCCGCACGCGCCGCGACATACGCTTGGTGAAAGTTGCGCAGAAACACCGCCGCGAGGCTTTCAAGATTGCCGATGCCGGAGCCGTGGTAGTTCCACGCGGTGCAGGAGGTCTGGTCGGTTTCGTCGAGGTACTCGACTTCGAGCTTGTTCATCAGCCACAGCAGCGAGGCCGGGTAGCCCGGAATATTGCCGCACTGACCGCATGATTTGTGATGCCATAGCCGCTGCGTGGGAATTTTTTTGTCCCAGCCGTAGAGCGTCTTGACCATCACGGGTTGATGTTCATCGGAGACGCGATGCACGACGATCTCGCCTTCTTTTTCAAGTTGCCACATGGCGTCGCGCACGTCTTCCACGCGATCCTTGCCGGTGAGCATCGAGCGGCGGTCTATTTTTTGCTCGACCCATGAAGTGGCGATACTGGCGTCGTGCGGCGAGAGCTTGGCGTCACGCCATTCGCTGCCGTGGCCCGTGAAACGCTCGGAGGTGATGGGGCCATCCGGTTTTAATGTAGTCATGCTGGTCTCCTTGAATCAGTCGTCTTTCTCGTCTTCCTGCTCCGCCAGAAAATCTTTCCAGTCTTCGCGTTTTTCATCCATGAAATCGGCGATTACGTCGAATAGATTGCGGTCGATGCCCTCAAGCTGCTTTAACACGCCGGTTTCCTCCCAGATGGTGTAGAGCTCCACCGAAGTCTTAAGATTGACTTCCCACGCCGTGGCCGTGGTATTGAGCGTGGGCATCGGAATCGCCCTGCGCAACAATTTCAGCGGCGCATCGATCTTGGAGATGTTCGGGCCCCAATCGGCAAAGTGCTCGGCGTTAATCATGTCGGGCGCAAGCTGGTTGCCGGTGGACACCAGTTTCAGCATCACGCGGCTGAATGGGCGCAGCACGCTCTTGGCGGATTCCATCTCGTGCTTGATCGCGGTTTCGCGCATCAGCATGATGAGTCCGCCGGGCGAATTGCCGAACGGACAGCGCGCGGCGCAGGTGTAACACTGGGCGCAAGCCCAGATTTTTTCCTGCATCGCGTCGTAAATGCCTTCGAGGTTTTCGGTCCACAGCAACTGCACGATCTCGCGCGGACTGAAATCGTAGTAATGCGCGGCCGGGCACGTGGCGGTGCAGATGCCGCAATTAAGGCACCCGTGCAGCTCATGGTCGTAACGCAGGTCGGACTGAATGTCCTTGAAGATTTCTTCAAGCCGGGGACGCGACACCTGCGGCGTGTCGGAGACCGGATCGCCGATGTG
Source organism: Bordetella parapertussis (assembly GCA_945901405.1). Taxonomy (GTDB): domain Bacteria; phylum Pseudomonadota; class Gammaproteobacteria; order Burkholderiales; family SG8-41; genus CAMDLH01. The sequence goes on from CAMDLH010000002.1 coordinate 2,313, forward strand.
TTGCTGAACGCGCGTGGTGATGTCTGACATGGCCGCGGGCCTCGTCAATAAGTTGTCAGTAAGTCAAGACCTTGCAGTCTTCTTCCATGATAGTTTCGATCAAGTGCGCGCCGCCGACGATGCCCTCGCACTCCGGGATGAGATCGCATTCCTTCATGTCAAAGAGATCCATATTCGGCGAGCAGGTGTAGAACTTCACCCCTGCCTCATGCGCGTCCTTGATGAAGTCATACACGGTCTTCGGCGAGCCTTCCTTGACGTGCAGTTTTTCCGCCACGCCTTTTTTCATGAGACGGCCCGCGGTGGCGGTGCAGATCACATCCACTTCGTAATCCATCGCCGCCGCGACGGAGGCCTGGAAGATCGGGGCGCCGAGTTCCTCCCCATTGCGCGGATCGGTATTGGCCATCACGATCACCAGTTTCTTTGCCATAAGTCCTCGCTCTTGCGGCTAGACCCGCTTGGGTGTTTACATCGTGCACGTACTATATATTAGAATTTCCTAAAATAGCAAGCCAAGGTGTGGCTGAGCGCCGCCCGGGCGCAAAAATCGCAAGAAATCGATTACGGAACGTGGGGCTATATTCCCCCGAAATTCAGGGACGCAGGTAGGCGTAACCCTCGCGCTGCTGCAAGCGCGTGATCTCGGCCACACCCGAAGGCACGAAAGTCGCCTCGGGTATGAATTTGCGTTTGTCGATCTTGCGGTTGCGCAGCGTGATCTCGCACACATCGAATTTGACGCCGCGCCCCTTCAATTCCTCGACGGCAATGTTGTACGGATTGCCGTTGCGATCCTTGGCGCCGTCGAACAGGAAATCCACGCCCTGCGCGTGGGTGACCACGATGATCTTCGCCTTGGGATTCACTTCAAGGTGGTTGCCGACATTGCGCAAGGCATTCGCCGCCTGCGCGCCGGTGTCGTTGATGTGATAAACGACTTTGTCCTCGCCTACAGCCGTCTTGGTGTCACCGCCGCCGGTCGACGTGCAACCGCTGATTAAACTTGCACCCGCCGCTAATGCAACGATGAATGTCTTGAAAGTTGCCATGATCACGCCCTCCCCGTTATCCAGTTGAAGAATTTACGATAGTCCCGTTGCCCGTTTTTTACAAGTGAGCGATGCAGCCATGCAACTATTCCGCGTCCATCCATGCGGTATGGCGCACCAGCCCCGCCATGATCGGCACCAGCGCGTCCTCCAGTGGGCGCTGCACCACGCCCAGCCGATCAAGACTCTCCGCCACACCAGGCGGCGACTCCTCGAACTCCATGATCAGGTCCTCGATCATCGCGCGCTTGATGCCAGGGTGTGCGGCGAAGCCGAATGCAGATCGGCCGATTTGCCACACCGCAGGCCGCTCCTTGGCGTCTCGCGCCAGCATCGTCGCGTACGAAGGCGGCACGGGCCAATCGCGCATATAAATCACCAGCGGAAACTCCCGCGGCAAATAACCACCCAAAGCACCGTCGACAACACGATGCGCCGTGGTGATTTCAAACGCAAGCCCGGTGGCTTGCGCGCTGCCGCCCGCCGCCAGCGCGAGTATCTGCGCGCCGAGGCCGATGCCGATCACCGGCCACTCGCGCATCAGACAGGTGTGCGCGAGCGCGGTCTCCTCCTTCAGCGTCGGCAGATCACGCGTGCCCGCGCTGCCCCACGGCCCGCCGCCGAGCAGGATCAACCCTTCGCTGATGTTGTCGCGATGCGGCAGCGCTTCCTTGCCCGCAAACGGGCGGTAATACTTGAAGCGCACGTTGCGGCCCTCGAGATGATCTTCCATCTGCCCTAGGTATTCGGCGGAAGTGTGTTGCAGGACGTGGATTTGTTTCATGCAAAAAGGCGTGCTTGAGGCGTTACGTAAGTCATTGTTATTAAATGATTTTTTGTGCAGCTTGAGAATGCACCGCTACCTCGAACGCAGCGCGAAAATCCGCCGGCGTCACTGTCAGCAGGCCAGTTTTCGCCCGCGCGAAAAACCGTGCAATCGTGTCACCCACGTCAGCCACCGCGATGCCGCGCAGCGCCGCCTCAAGATCAAAAATCGTGCGCGGCGGCGTGACAAAAAAATCGCCGGTGAACAGCACTTCGCGTATGCGTTCACTGCGCGCGCCCTCGAGTCGCACGTACGCCGTGATCGTGCCGCCCGCGCCGGTGTGAGTACCGCTCAACACCGCCCTGTCCGCGCCCGGATCGTCTATCTCCATTACGAACGCATCGGCGCCAATCTCCTCGTCGTGCAGCCGCGCGGCTAGTAATTCTTCTTCGTTCGCAATAACACCGGGCGCGGTTGAAATACCCAGCCGTTCGGCAAAGCCCGCCAGCAGCGCCTCTTGCAACGCTTCAATCGTGGGCGAAGTACCCAGCAATCCGCGCAAGGTGACCACGCGCTGCGCGGCGGAATCGAGCGCGCGCTTGGCGAGCTTGGCTTGCGGCACATTGAGCGCGGCGATCATGTCGGCCGGGTTCATGTCGATCAGCACCGTACCTTGATAAAACAGCGTGTCGCCGTCGAAGAATCCGCCAGTGCCGCTGACCTTGCGGCCATCGACTTCGATATCGTTGCGCGGGCGGTATTTTGCATTGACGCCGAGTCTGGACAACCCTGCCGCGGCCGCCTCGCAGATTTCGCGCGTGAGTTCGGCGAGCGAATTGATGCCCAGCGTGGCGCGGTGAAAAATCAGCTCCCAGCCGAGTTGGCCTTCGTCGAAATAAATCGCGCCGCCGCCGGTGATGCGGCGCGCGATGCCGATGCCGCGCGCGCGGCAATGCTCCAGTTTGATCTCGCGCGACAGCGCCTGATGGCGGCCCAACAGCGCGCTCGGCTTGAAGCGCAAAAAGCGAATGGTGTCGGGAATTTGCCCCGCGCGATGTGCGTCGATCAGCGCCTGATCGAACGCGATGTTGCGCCGCGCATCGCGAAGGCCGGTGTCGATGACGCGGAAGTGTTTTTGCATGCGCTCAGGATTTCACTTCGACCGCACTTCAACTATCGGCAATTGACGGCGAATTTTTTTCAAGTCAGTCTTGTTCGGCTGAAACGGAAAACTCGCGATATTCGACGGCGGCGAATCGCCATAGGGCCGGTCGCACGCCGAAATATCATCGGCGAATTTGCCCGGACAACCCGAGGTGCGAAACGCGACACCAGCGTTGATCACATCATCCAGTTCGCCCTGGGCCACGCCGAAATCCGTGACGCGGCCCTCGGCGTCGAACTTCATTTGCTCCACGCGCACGCCGCGATAATCGATCAGGTAACGCGCGAGCTGGACGCGCCGCCACTGATCGCGCGGGGTGGCGGGCAGATGATCCATCAACGAACCTTTCTCCGGGAAGAAGCAGAACATGTGGCTGTGCCCGCCCATATTGACCAGTTGTTGCACCAGCGTCAACACGTCGTGCTCGGTCTCGCCCATGCCGACGATGATGTGCGCGCCGAATTTTTGCGGCCCGAAAATATCGTGCGCGTCGTTGAGGATTTCCCAGTACTTCGCCCACGAATGCGGCGACTGCACACCCTTGCCGCGCGTGCGGTCGAAAATCTCCGGCGTCGCCGCATCCAGCGCCACGGTGAAAATATCCGCACCCATTGCGTGCAGGCGCTCGACGTCGCTACGCTGCATGGTGGTGGGGTTCGACAGAATCGACACCGGGATCGTCTCCGGCGAGATGCGATCCGTCCATTGTTTTAACACCGTCACCGTGTCGTCGTCCGAGCGCGGATGCGTAATCATCGAAATGCACATGCGGTGAAACGGACTCGCCGCGCCGTCGCTCGCCACCTTGGCGATGACTTTTTCCAGCGGCACCGCCGGCCAATCGACGCGGATGAAATTGCGGTCGGCGTAATCACGCTCGGCCTCGCGATGACGCGCGAGCCCGCAATACGCGCAGTTGGCGCGGCAGCCTTCCGGGTACGACAGCAGCAGATTCAGACAGCGCGTGCATTCGCAGCGATACATCTTGCCCGACATGATGCCCAGCGTGATCGCCGCCGCCGTGGACAACTGCACGTATTCCGGCGAGCGCATGTGCGGCGTGAGGATGTTGTAGTTGGGCAGATACACGCCCTGCGGTGCGACGTTGTTGGCCTTGACGCGCCCGCCGTTGCGCATTTCCTTCGGCGGCATCAGCGGTTGGCGCGGTTGCATCAGCGCGGCGGGGTTGTGATCCAGCGTCGCGGTGGCGGTGTTGGCAATCGATTCAGCATCAGGCCGTTGGCAACTCATGAGGGGGCGCACTTATCAGGCGGTTTATTGTAAGTATTTATTTTAAAATAATATTTATTGTGACGCCCAGTATTGCGGATAGGCGATCCAGCCCCGCCGCAATGCGTCTTTGTCGCGCCGTGTCGCGGCCAGCGCCTCGCGGTGGCGTTGCGCGCGCGCCAACGCCGCGCCGAATACATCGTCGAGTTCTTCCGCGTAATCTGCGGGCGCGGACGTATCACCGGCATCACCAGCATTACCGCGGAGCGTTGCCGCCGCCGCGCGCCCCGCAAGACGGCCCGATTGCACCGCGGCGCTGATACCCGCGCCCGTCACCGGGTTGGTCAACCCGGCGGCGTCCCCCGCCAGCAGCACCACGGTATTCGCCAGCATGCCCCAGGGCTTCAACATGCCGCCTGCCGGAATCAGCCCGCCGGTCATGCCCAGCACCTGCGCGCCGACCTGGCCGCGCTGAATCAGCGTTTGGTGCAAGCCGCTGACGATGCGTTTGAGTTGCCGCTTGTATTCAGGCGCGACACCTGCGCCCAGGTTGGCGACATCACCCTTGGGAAACAGCCAGCCATAGCCGCCGGGAATATCCGCCGAGAGAAAAATATCCGTCGCGTCGTGCGCCTGGTTAAGCGGCACGGTGATTTGCCGCGTCTCGATCAATTGCGTGTTGACGCTGCCAATGGCGCGGCCTGCGAGCGAGCGTGGACCATCGGCGCCGATAATCACGCGCGGCTGGATCGTGCGGCCATCGGACAGCTTCACCACGCCGCCGGCGGAAATGGCGCGTGCGCTCACGCCAAACTCGCATTGCGCCCCGGCTTCTCGCGCCTGCCGCGCCAGCGCGGCGTCAAAGTCGGCACGGTCGAGCATGTGGCCCGGAAAGTTTGCCTGTACGTCGGGATCGTCCTGCTCGACAAACGTCGTCATCGACGCAATTCGCTGACGCACCGAAGCATGCAACTCCGCTACATCCATGCCGATCATCGCGGGCACGAACTCCGCGCATTGCACCGGCACACCCGCGATTTGCTTGCGGTCAATGGCGATAACCTTGCATCCACCACGCGCCGCCTGCGTGGCGGCGCAGGCGCCCGCCGGGCCGAGGCCCAGCACCAGCACATCAGTATGCAGGACACTCATCGTGCAAACACGATGGGTTGCACGGCGGGTTGTGCAATAGGTGCGGCACGCGGATGCAGCTTGATAGTGTTGCCGGTTTTCACCGAGCAACAGGCATGTTCCTGCACCGCCGGGCGCCCGATGGCGTGCGCTGCCATCAACGCGCCATCGGCAGGGAACGCAATGCCGTCCAGACCTGCGATGACCGCATAGGCATCGGTCACGCGCCGGTGCATGCCCGCCGGTCGCGCGCAACCCAGCAGTACTTGCCGGTCGGGAATGCGCGTGCGCGCTTCAAGAAATATGCGTCCCACGTCGCCGGTGTCGGGTGTAACGAACGTGCCGGGCTTGGAATAAAACGGCATCACCACCACCAGCACCAGCGAGTGAATCGCGTGGCGGCTGACGATATCCAGCGCGTTAGGTTCACCGAGGATGCGCCCATAGTGCAGGCCTATCACGATATGCGGCACCACTTCCATCGTGGTGGAACACAACGCCGCCAGCGTGGCCTCGAAATCGTCCACCGAGCGGTCCAGGTGATACACACCGGTAATCGTCTCGCGCGCGCCGATCACATCCATCATCGCGGTATCGACCCCCGCAGCCGCGATGCTGCGCGCACGCTTCTGGTCCAGCAAGGCCGTATGAATGGCGACGCGCAGGTGTGGAAAATCGCGCTTCAGCCCCTCCACTACCGGCAGATAGCGCTCGTACGGCACCTCGTTGCGTTTATTGGAGCCGCCGGACAGCAGGAAACCTTGCAGATTCTCGCGCACCACCATATCGCGCACCTTGGCATCGAGCATGGCAGGGTTGGTGGCGGGGATCATCGGTTCGAGGATTTTCGCCTGACAATGATCGCAATTCAGGCCGCAGGCGCCGGCGGTAATCGAAAACGCCGGAAAGCTGTTCTTGCCGCAGCCGCTGACATCACAACTGGAATACGATTTAAAGGTCGGCGTGGAAAACCGAATCTCGCGGCCCGTCACGCGCGGCGCGCGGCGTTCGCACTCGGCGACGAACGCGGCGTCCAGCCCGGCATCCTCGAGTTCCTCGATCACTGCGAGCTTTTCGTTCCAGCTTGCGGATGTCATTGCAGTTCCAGTGCGCTGTCCCATGAACGCCGATGCACGCGCCGCCGCGCCCCGCGGCAAAAACGGGGTTATTGACAACGGCGGAATAATTGTATCAGACTACGCTAATATAAACAGTTTCTAATATTTGAGCGGGTCAACTCCATGACCGCTTGAAGTTTACTGGATAGCACATGCCGAACGTTTTCGTGGATGCAAAAGGACTGAATTGCCCGCTGCCGATACTGCGCACCAAGAAGGCCATGCAGGGCATCGAAGTGGGCGAATTGCTGGATGTTTATGCCACCGACCCCGGCTCGGTGAAGGACTTCGCGGCATTTTGCCGCTCGACCGGCAATGAATTGATGTCCTCCGCGCAAGAGGGCAACGTATTCAAATTTACGATCAAGCGCATTCGGTAGCACAGCGGATTGGATACCAACATCGACACCGCGCAACTCGACGATCTGATCAAGCGCAGGCTCGACGAAATCCTGCCGGCAATGATCGAGGAAAAACTCGCGCAATTGCGCGGGAACAAGCCCGGCTCGATGACCATCATCGCCACCAAGGGCACGCTCGATTGGGCCTACCGTGCGGTGCTGGCGGTTGCAATCCGGGGCGCCTGCGCAGAAACACGCCCCAATCGGGCAATTCAGCGCGCCGACAGCCATCGCGCCTCCCAATGTGCGCGCCAATACGTCAGGATATGTGCCACAATTTACTTCATCGGGTAGGCGACGAAAACAAATCCCCTATCGCAACGACCGCGCAGGCGGTTTAGTCCAACAAGGTTTATCTGTCGCGGAGGGGATCTTGGTTAACATCGGCTTGATCTCGCGACAGATAAACGCTATTCGTTTTAGGCCGCGCAAATAATCTACGGAGGAACTCCATGCTCAAGAAGCTACTGTTCGCGTTCATGCTGTCGCAAGCACTTTATGCAACTGCTCAGCCGACTCAGGTCTTTGTAGTTCGTCACGCCGAGCGTGCTGCGGAACCCAAGGACGATCCAGCACTTTCGCCGGAAGGCGCGGCACGTGCGGAGTTACTTGCCGAGACACTGGCTGCTGCGAACGTGCGAACGATCATCACCACGCACTACCGGCGGACGCAGGAAACAGCAGCACCTCTTGCAAAGAAGTTGGGAATCACTCCAACGGTCATTGCCAATCGACCAGGTGAACTGCCTGCCCACATCACAGAGGTTGTCGCCGAAGCTCGTAAGGCATCCGGTGTCGTCCTCGTGGTTGGCCACAGCAACACCGTTGCCGGCATCATCGCCGGCCTGTCGAGCAGCAAGCCCGCGCAGCTATGCGAGACGACTTACGCAAACATCTTTATCGCTACACCTGCTGCACCAGCGCTGCCCGCCACCCAGATCAAATTTGGGAAACTAGACGTCGCGCCTACCGCGGGCTGCCAGTAGGCTCGGCCTAACCCATGGCGTTCGAACTGACGCGGTTCAGCGCTACTGCGCTTCACGGCGCAGCTCAACGCCGGCGTTAGGCCTCGCCCCGCCACCCTGATGACAAAGGGCACATGTTCGCTTATCATAGCGACATGAAGACGTACCGCTGGAACGAGATCAAGAACGAACAACTGAAGCGATCACGAGGCATCTCGTTCGAAGACATCGTTCTTGCACTGGAAGCCGGAGGGCTTCTCGAAATCGTGAACCATCCGAATCCCAAGCGATATCCAAAGCAGAAAGTATTCGTAATCGCCTTGGCGGAGTATGTGTACCTTGTGCCGCACATGGAAGAGTCTGAATACGTGTTTCTGAAGACAATTATCCCAAGCCGCAAGGCGATGCGAGACTACGGAGAGAAAGGCAGGATATGAACGGATTAGATAGGTACGAAAGGCAGGTTCTGTCAGCATACGAGAGCGGAAAACTCAAGCCAGCGGTGACATCTGAGGCCTCACTGCGTCGGTATCGAGAATACGCACGCGCCACGCTGACGAAGAATCGGCGTGTGAATATCCGCGTTTCCACGCAGGATGTCTCAGATATCCAGGCCCGAGCGGTGGAGGAAGGAATGCCGTATCAGACTCTTATGGCGAGCGTTCTGCACAAATTCGCTACCGGCCGGCTTGTGGAGAAAGGGTCGAGTCTAACTTCTCGTTCAAGACGGACGGCGCGCAAGCGCGCCGCCGCTTAACGCAACGTTGGGCGTCACAATTCCACTCTCTCATGGTCCGCATAGTTCGCGTCAATGACCTCTGATCAACTAGGCCGTCCAAGGCTGTAACATTTACAAGTCCTGCGGCCCGCCAGGCAGCTGAATCGCAGGCGAAAGAACATGTTCGTTCTACATATGGGGTCAACCCAGACCTTCCCGGTTGGCGTGGGCTTGTACTTATGGAAATGAAACGTATTCTTCGTGAAGATGTTGGCTAACCACCCGCTGCAGGCTACGTGCTGGCGCGGCCCTCTTGATTTCAGCCGGCAGGCTCTGGCGCGCGAATGAGCGAAAACGTTGAAGGTCTGTTGAGCATCGGGAGCTCGTGTTCAAGTTTTTGAAACCAGCCACCTGCAGCAGAAATCTTGAATTTTGGAGCGCGGACGTTCGACGGGCCGCTTCCTTGCACATTGCAGCCGTTGGTGGTTCAGGACTCCAATTTCCGCAAAGGCCGACAAGTTGTCATTGAGTGACTTGGTTAGACGACCGCTCCAATCTGATACCTGCCTTTGAACCTCGGATTGCTCGAACGGCAGCAGTGGGTCGGGTGCTGACATAGCCTGATGCAGCAAGCGGCCGTTCGGTCCAACTTTCTCACCGACGTCTGCTGATCTGCGCATTGCAGCCGTTGGCGGTTCAGGACTCCAATTTCCGCAAAGGCCGAATTGCTGTCTGTGAGGGGCCGCGCCGAGCGTCTTCTTCACTCACATTCCAGCCGTTAAACCACGAAGGATGTGAATGACGGCAGTGGTTCGAAAGGAACCATCCAGAATTTCCGTTTACTGTCATTGAGCATTTTTTTCCCAAGCGCTCACCCATTTTTTCCACAAGTTGACGTTCAAACTAGCCAGGCTACTCGGCAGTTGTTTCTGGAAGTTTGGCCGACTTGACATCTTCATGGCGCAGCCATTCTGATTCCCACCGATGCTGACGCCCATCCCGAGCCGCGGGCTTAGTGGGACTGTTCGCAGTGCGAACAGTCTTGTGGCGGATAAACTTACGAAAATAAATTCCCGTCGAACTAACTTAACCCAAGCGACATATTTCGTTGAAACTTTTTTCCTGGCGCAAAGTCAAAACGCAAAATTCGAGGAGGATTGTTTTGTCTTCTCGCACACCCAGCGGATTACAAAGTAGTTCTTTGGACGTCACTGGACAGCACCGGATTATCCGCCGGCTGAGTCAGCCCGTTTGATGCGCGTTAAGCATCACCTTGCTCGCAAGAGCGCCCGAAACTGGATCGTTTCCTGAGAGCCGGTGGCCGCAAGGCTTGGAGATAGTTTTACAGTTGGAAGTCACTGGGTCGTGGATTAGCACAGGTGGCAGGTAGCACGTAGCATGTAATGCGATTCATTCGCCTGGTTATTTCGAAGTATGTGAATTACGTTATTCAGTCATACCTGCATGGTGTTTTGCGTATGCGGGCACTACGTAAATTTCGAAGTCCACCCGTATGTATTTTGTGCGGGCACCGTAACCCCCGCTTAGTACCACGTTAGCGGCATCCCCTTCGCACCCTGCGCCAGCCAATGGACGGAGCCGATCGCGTTTGATCGTCCGTTCACTGCGCCAGAGTGCTACGTCAAGTTGCGCCAGCCCCCTGGGCCAGCGCGTCGTAACTAGACAGCGCCAGCTGCTAGTGACGACGCGCGATTTCTCTGCGTCATCAAGCATTTAAGTAGTGGTTTTTGTAATGACAGCCAGTAGTGATGAGCCGTTCTGGCCCATCGCCTTGTTGGAACCGTGCAATGCGGTTCGTCCCTGCCCTCCTATGGGCGTCTAGTACCGCGCCTCTCCGGCGCAACCCGTGAGTCCGGGTAATGACTCAAGCGATGGTCAGCATCTCCAACAGGAGGCGCCATCGAGGCCAATGCCGTGTCGGGCAGGCCAGCAGCAAAAACAACGACACAAACCGGGCGTGGTGTCCCGAGGTCCCTCGTAGCGCTCTCATGCTCAGGCATGGAAGACGGACAGTAACACTGACCAGAAATGCAGCACACACCAGCGGTAAAGAATTTAACGAATTAATGAATTAACGAATGAGGAAACACTATGAAACAAGGTATGACGACTGCACACCGACTGCGCCTGGACTGCAATCCGACTGCATTCGGACTGCACTTTGACTGCACAAAGACTGCAATCAGGCTGCACTCTGACCGCAGTCCGATTGCGGATTGCGCTACCGATGCACAGTCGCGTCCAGCGCCAACGCTTCGCCTGCGGCTGTCTGCAACGTGCCGTAACTGGCGAGTTCTTCAAAGTCGCCTTCTGCGTCGCGCTCAAGTACCGCGACAACGACGAAGGCTGTGCGTCCGTGCTCGTCCGGTGGCGTCTCGAATACTGCGACGTAATCGCCGTGCAGATGGTCAGTCCAGTGCTCCACTTCTGAAAGGCTGTATTTGCGCATGATCGTTCCTGATAACGGCGGGCCATCCCGCTTCGCCTTCGGTGCGCGCGGGCGGCGCCAGGACCGTGACAGCACGCGGTATCGCTGGCGCGGTCCTGGCGTAGTTGCCGCGTTTTGGCGCGCGGTAGGCGGGATGGCTCGTCCGTTTGGAGGCTTGCTTAAATCGTGGCGTAGAAGAACGAACATGAGAACCGCGATGGAAACCCGCTCATTTTTGCGGAGGGATGTCGCACATTTTTTATTGACGCACACCAAAATCGATTCACGTGAAATCTGGAATTGAGGAAACCCATGAGAGACCTGAACTACGAATTGAAGCAACTGTGCCAGCGTAACCACGATGGCAGCTACGCCACCCGGCATGCGCGGGAAGCCATCCTGACCCAGATCGCCAATCAGCTGGTTGAACTGGGATTCAAGGACATGAAGGCGACGAGCCTTAAGCCCAAGCACGTGACGGGGCTGGTGGAACTGTGGAAGTCACAATCCCTGTCCGCCGGGACCATCAAGAACCGCATGACGGAGCTGCGCTGGTGGGCGGAGAAGGTGAACAAGCGCAATGTCATGGCGCGCGACAACGAGCACTACGGCATCGCCAGGCGTCAGTACGTCACCAACCTCGACAAGTCGAGAACACTGACCAGTGGCGACCTCGCCAAGGTTACCGATGCCTATACCCAGCTCTCCCTGAAGCTGCAGGCGGCGTTTGGGCTGCGCCTGGAGGAGTCCATCAAGATTCGTCCCGAATGGGCCGACCGTGGCGACCGGCTCGCACTCAAGGATAGCTGGACCAAGGGTGGGCGAGCGCGCGAAATCCCGATCCTGAGTGAACGGCAGCGGGCAGTATTGGAAGAAGCCAAACAATTCGCCGGCAAAGGAAGCCTCATTCCAGCCGACAAGTCCTACAAAGAGCAGATGAATCGCTTCAAGGCGCAGTGCCAGGCCGCAGGAATCTTTCATGTGCATGGACACCGTCATCACTATGCGCAGGAGCGGTACCGCGAATTGACCGGCTGGCTGTGTCCGGCACAAGGCGGGCCGAAGTCAAAAGAGCTGACGCTAGACCAGAAGGGACTGGATCACAAGGCGCGGCTGACCATCAGTAACGAGCTCGGGCATGGGCGCCGGAATATCGTATCGGTCTACTGCGGAAAATAAAAAGTCGGACTGCCAAAAAAATCGCCGCGTGAATTTGTAAACCCCCTTTACAGACAAAGTCGATGCAATACCCTGATCACGTCTACGCATCGCTCCACCGACGCCATAAATCTGCCATCACCATGGTGGGGGACTGTGCACGTCCATGACTCGTCCTGTGAGCGGTTGGTTCACAAGTTCTTGGATATGCGGTCTCGGCATTCCTTTCTTTCTAGAACCCGTTGCATGGGCGTTTGCGCAGTTGCTCGACCAATTTTCTACCGATTAAATGCTGGAAGCGGGACACCAATGCCGGACTTGGTGAGTCAACCATAACGACACCGCGCTGAACGGAATGCGTAAGTACATACGGGGACTAGTTCGGGGACTAACCTAACATCCCTCAAATGAAAAGAGGCTACGTTTTCGCGTAACCCCTTGATTGTATTGGTAGGCGGTGGGAGGATCGAACTCCCGACCAACGGATTAAAAGTCCGCTGCTCTACCGGCTGAGCTAACCGCCCTTCAAAAAGGGGCGAATTTTACCGCGCGGGCTGGGGTGGGTCAACAAAAGTTTCCCGAAAACCTTTTCTTTGCGTGCGTTTACGCCTCGCGCATCACGCGCCAGTATTGATATTTCATCGCCGCGACAGCGCCGAGGACGATGAAAACGAAGGTCATGATCGAGCCCAGCGCGAGCGTGGAGATGCCGGTGATCGCTTGCCCCACGGTGCAGCCCATCGACAACACGCCGCCGACACCCATCAGCACGCCGCCGATGGCGTGGTTGACGAAATCACCGAGCGAGGCGAACCATTCGATGCGAAAGCTCCTGTTGACGATTGCGTAGATAAACGATCCAGTGATCACGCCAGCCAGCGCCATCACGCCGAAGTTAAGCAGCATCAGCTTGCCGGGGCTGAGTAGATAGCGCACGCTGTCGCCCATGGGACTGATAAAGGTGTACGACTGCACTTGCACGCGGCTGGGTACGTCGGTTGCCATGTCGGCGTATTCCTTCCACGCCTGGCCGAGCGCGCCGCCGGTGAGGTACCAGCCGGCGACGATGGCTGCACCGATCACCACGCCGCCGAGTATGTTGTCACGGCTTTCGCGAAATTCATTGGATTTGAAGATGAACACCAGCAGGTTGACGGCAATCAGCGCGGCGATGGCCATGTTGAAGTTACGCGATGCCGGGTAGCCGAAAATGCCGCTGATGAATGAGCCGAGTTCTTGCGTTGCGATACCGTGCCGCGCGAGGTTGACGGTGAGCGGTTGCAGCCATGGCAGGAAAACTTTTTCAAACAGCGGCGACCACAGCATCAGGTACGAGGCGAACATCGCGATAATCAGCACGACGAGTGACTTGAGATTGCCCGCGCCCACGCGCACCAGCGTCTTGTTGCCGCAGCCGCTGGCGAGCACCATGCCGAAGCCGAACAGCAATCCGCCGATGATGAAACGCGGCCATGCGAAATTGGCGCTGCGATACGGCGGGAATGTTTCCGCCGACAGGTTGATCTTGCCCAGCGCTTCGAGCGCGATCACGCCGGTGAGCGCCACCGCCATCGCCAGCATCCAAGCGCGCATGCGGCCGGTGTCGCCCATGTTCACCCAATCGGACACCGCGCCCATGGTGCAGAAGTTGGTTTTGTTCGCGACCGCGCCCATCACCACCGCGATGGCGAACACCGCTGCCAGTACCTGAACGTGTATATTAAATTCCATGCACCACCTCCCTGATTTTTTAACTATTTGTTTTTATTATGTTTTTATGTATTGCGTCGGATCGCGCACACTGGCCTGCGCAAAGCCCTCGCGCCGCAACCGGCACGAATCGCACGCGCCGCACGCGCGCCCCGCGTCATCGGCTTGATAACACGATACGGTCAGCGCGTAGTCAACGCCAAGTTCGACGCCGCGGCGAATGATGTCCGCTTTCGACAACGCGATGATAGGCGTATGCACGCTAAGTCGCGCGCCTTCGACCGCGGACTTGGTAGCGAGATTGGCCATCGCTTCGTATGCGCGCACATACTCGGGCCGGCAATCGGGATAGCCGGAATAATCCACCGCGTTCGCGCCGAAAAAAATATCGTTGGCCTGGGTGACCTCGGCGAACGCGAGTGCCAGCGACAGCATGATGGTGTTGCGCGCCGGCACATAGGTGATGGGTATGCCGGGCTGCACGCCGCCGGTGGGCACGGCGATGTTGCGATCGGTAAGCGCGGAGCCGCCAAAGCCCGCAAGATCGAGCTTGACGGTACGATGCGCGTACGCGCCCTGCGCTCTGGCTACTTTTTCAGCGGCGAAGAGTTCGGCGCGATGGCGCTGACCGTAATCAAGCGACAGGCAGTGCGTTTGATAGCCTTGCGCGTGCGCCATGGCGAGCACGGTGGCGGAATCGAGACCGCCCGAGAGCAGGATTACGGCGGGTTTCATGGGGATACTGCGCCTCACAGCCAAGCCTGAGCCAATCGAAGGGCACGACAACGCCCGGCGTCTTCGACGGACTCGGCCCGAACGGGTCAATGAATTTCGGGAGAATCAATTCTGCCCGATTTTACATACGCGGCGCTACCTTAGCGTGGTCATGCGCCGCCGGGCTTTCTCGGCGGCATCGCTGTTCGGGTGGCGCGCCACCAGCGTGTCCATGGTGCGGCGCGCGGCCCCTATATCGCCAAGTTCGGCTTGCGAGCTGGCGATGTTGAGCATCGCGTCGGGTGCCGATGCGCTGTCGGGATACCCCGTCAGCAAGCGTTGTTGACTGGCGATGGCGTTTTTGTAATCACGCAGATTGAAATACGAATCGCCGATCCAGTATTGCGCGCGGTGCGCGAGCGTGCTTTTCGGATACTGGCTGAGGAACGACTGGAACGTGGTGATCGCGCCTTGATAGTTGCCCAGGCGGCGCAGGTTTTGCGCGGCTTCGTAACCGCGCGTTTCGTCCACGCCCGCGGCAATTGAAGGCGCGGCGCCCGCGGCTGCTATCGATGGCGGTGCTGCCGCATCAGCCACCGCAGGCGGCGACGCGCCGGGCGCAACCGCGCCGCTCGGCTGCTCGATGCGCCGCATGCGCGTATCGAGATCGACATACATGTCACGCTGGCGCTTGGCTGTGTTTTCGACATTGTTGCCGACCACCTCAAGCTGGCCGCGCAGGCCTTGAATCTCGCGCTTGAGCAGCTCGATCTGGTTCAGCAGATCAAGCGTGGGCTGATTGCGCAGCAATTCCTCGATCTTGCCGATGCGCCCGGAGATGGTCTCGGTTTGATACTTCAGATCGTCGATGCGTTTGGATTGTTCTACGATCTGCTTGCGCGCTACGTCATCGTCGAACAGCCCGGCATGCGCGGGCGCGGCCGCTAGCAGCAACACACTGGCCGCTGCTGTTGCTACTGCGAATTTTCCACCGCGCCTCACGCCTCACGCCTCACGATCTACTCACCCTGATAAACAATATCCGCGCGGCGATTCTGCACGTGCGCGGATTCATCGGAGCCTTGCGCGCGCGGCTTTTCTTCGCCGAAGCTGACTGTTTCGATCTGCGTGCCTTGCGCGCCGAGCACGGTCATCATCTGCTTCACTGAATCGGCACGGCGCTGGCCGAGTGCGAGGTTGTATTCGCGGCTGCCGCGCTCATCGGTGTTGCCCTGGATGATCATGCGCTTGGCGCGGTTCTGCGTGAGATTTTTCGCGTGCGCCGCCACGGTCGGGCGAAATTCCTCCTTCATCAGATTGCTGTCGTAGTCGAAGAAGATGGAGCGCTTGGCGAGTTCACCGGTGTTGTCGGAGGGCGTCGAATCGCGCGGCGGTACGTTTACCATGGCGACACCGCCATCCTTGATTCCCGCCGTGGATGGGCCGGACACGGGCGGCTTCACCACCGGGGACGCGCTACGATCTTCGATCTTGGCGCCCGCCTGTTCGGCGGTCGGGGTGCTGCTGCAACCCGCAAACACAAGTGAAAGCGCTACTGCAACACCAGTAATAAGTTTATGCATGATATGGCTCCTTTCGTTGATGGTTGGCAAATAAATCCCTGGCGAATCCCTATTTACTGACAACCGGGCCCCACGCGGGTTCCCGAATATCTCCGTTTTCAACAGTGAGCCGCTGCTTGACCCTGCCGTCACTCGAAATCGCGGACAATATACCACGCCCCTTTTCCGAAGATGCGAACAGAATCATGCGGCCGTTGGGTGCGAACGCGGGAGATTCATCGAGACCTCCGTCGCTCAGCACCATGGTCTGACGCGTCGCGATGTCGTGTATCGCGACCGCGTAGCGGCCTCCGCAGCGATGGATATAAGTGAAGCTCTTGCCGTCGGGGCTGTAGCGCGCGGAGACGTTGTAGCCGCCGTCAAACGTCACGCGTTGCGGCGTGCCGCCGCCGACCGGGATGCGGTAAATCTGCGGACTGCCGCCACGATCGGAAGTAAACAATATGCTTTGTCCATCGGGCGCAAAATTAGGCTCCGTGTCGATGGCATTGCTCGTGGCAAGGCGCTGCGGTTGGCCGCTGCCGTCGGCGTTGATGAGATAGAGCTGTGAGCCGCCATCCTTGGTGAGCACCACCGCGAGCCGGCGTCCGTCGGGCGACCACGCGGGAGCGCTGTTGCTGCCCCAGAAATTCGCCACCGGCTGGCGGGCGCCGCTCACCAGCGACTGCACATAGACCACCGGCTTACGCTGCTCGAACGACACATAGGCGATGCGCGTGCCGTCGGGCGACCAGCGCGGCGACATGACCGGCTCCACCGAGGCAAGCGCGACCTGCGGCTGGAAACCGTCGGAGTCAGCCACATGCAGCTCATAACGCGCGGGGGAGCGCTTGACGATGTAGGCGATGCGCGTGGCAAATGCGCCCGTCTGGCCGGCAACCTTTTCGTATATCGCATCGGCAATCTTGTGCGCGGTCAGCCGCAACTGCCCCGCGGTCGCGGTGTAGGCAATGCCGGCGAGCTGCGTCTGCTGCGTGGTGTCCATCAGGCGAAAGCGCACTTCGTAACGCCCGTCGGCAGTGGCGCTCACCGAGCCGATGACCACGCTATCGGCACCGCGCGCGCGCCAGCCGGCATAATCGACCTCGCCCGGCTCATGCTGCGGCTTCATGCCTGCGGCGTCGATCATCCTGAACTGGCCGCTGCGTGTAAGATCGGCCGCGATTACCGGGGTCAACCGCAGCTTATGCGCGGACTCATCGCGGAACGGCGCTATGGCCACCGAATACTGGCTGGCGCTGACCGCCGGACTGTAGTTGCATGGAATATCGTTTGCGGATAGCGGCGGCGGCCGCCTTTCAGCGCCACCGCCGATCACTTCGATGTGCAACTCCTGCGCCCAAGAGTTGCTTGTGACAATAAATGTCAATATAATCAATAACTTAGTTAATATTTTCATTTCTCAATATCGTGTAATGTGCAGTTGTGACCACATCAATTTAGCGCGGTTCCTCACCGCTAGAGCACTCGTCATGCCAATCACGGACGCGGCCGGAACGACATGGTAAACCGGCGAAAATGCTGATCGAACAAATCACCCGTAGGTACAACAAACGGCTGTGCACGGCGAATCGCGGCCAGCACCGCCTGGTCGTGTTCCGCATTACCGCTGCCACGCACCAATCGCGCGTCCAGCAACTCGCCGCCGGGCAACAGTGTCACTGAAACCACTGCCTCCGGATTACCCTGCACCCCATCCGGCGCAGGCACGTAGGCGTACACCCTCGACCTGATGCCCGCGACATACTTGGCAATTTCGCGCGCCGCGGCGGCTCTCGCGTCGGCGGTCGCTTGCGCCTTCGCCGCATTCGCGGCATCCGCCTCGCGTTCCTTGCGGATCAGATCGAGGTCGCGCCTTGCCGCCTCCTCGCGCTGCTTCGTTGCTTCCGCTTCCTTGGCGCGCCGCGCTTTCTCCGCCTTGTCGTCATCCACCTTCCTCGGCTCGGTCTTTACCGGCTCCGGCTTTTTTTTCTCGACTTCTTTTTTCTTGAAGGCGATGTCGGGCTTTATCACCGGCTTGGGATCAACCTTGGGCGCGGGCTTGGGCGGCTCTGGCACGGGCTGCGGCGGCGTGACCGGAGTAACTTTTGGCGGCGCGATCGGCGGCAGGCTCGACCACAAATCGGCCTGCGCCGGCGGCTCGTATTTTTTTTGCCACGACACGCCGAATATCAGCAGCACGATGAACAACGCGTGCATCGCCAACGCCAGCGCGCCCGCGAGTGTCTTTTCGCCTTGCATCGAGCTGTTCATGGTTGCCGCGCCGCTCATTTACCGCGCGGCTTGGCGAGCAAGCCGACCTTCTTAACCTGATTCTGTTGCAGCATGTCGAAGACCTCAAGCACCGCTTCGTAGCGCACGTCCTTGTCGGCGGCGATGACCACCGCCTGCTCGGGGTTCTGCGCCTGCTTTTCGCGGATCGCCTTCAGCAAATCGGCGCGCGACACCTTGATTTCCTCGGCGCCTTTTTCGCGGTCGCGCAGCGTGAGCGAACGGTCGCTGCGTATCGACACTTCCATCGGCTGCATCGGCGGCGCCGAGGTGTTGCCCACCTGCGGCAACTCGACCTGGCCAGGATTCACCAGCGGCGCCGTGATCATGAATATCACCAGCAGCACCAGCATCACGTCGATGTACGGCACGACGTTGATCTGGTTCATCAGCTTGTGACCGTGGCGCTTATCTATCATTTCTTAAGCCAATGCCGAGAGTTGAATGTTGAGTGTTTAGTTTTTGTCGCCGTGCGAGATGTAACTCAACACTAAACACTCAAAACTAAACACTGCCCTTAACACCGCCGTTATCTCACTTGCCGCTGCAAGATGTTCGAGAATTCCTCCATGAACGAATCAAAACGCGTGGCGAGCCGGTTCACATCGCCCGCGAAGCGGTTGTAGGCCACCACCGCCGGTATCGCGGCGAAAAGCCCCATCGCGGTGGCCACCAGCGCCTCGGCGATGCCGGGTGCGACCGCCGCAAGCGTGGCTTGAGCGACGTTGGCCAGCCCGCGAAACGAATTCATGATGCCCCACACCGTGCCGAACAGCCCGACGTATGGGCTGACCGAACCCACCGACGCGAGGAACGCCAGATGCGATTCGAGCTGATCCATCTCGCGCTGATAGGTTGCGCGCATGGCGCGGCGCGTGCCGTCCATCACCACTTGTACATCAAGGCCCGGCTGCTGGCGCAATTTCAGATACTCGCGAAAACCGGCCTCGAAAATGCGCTCCATGCTGCCCGCGCCGGCGCGTGCGTTCATCGCGCGCTGGTAGAGCTCGTTCATGTCCGCGCCCGCCCAGAACTGCTTCTCGAACTCCTCGGCGAGACTCATCGCCCGGCGCAAGGTGAAGTGCTTGAGAAATATGTAATACCACGACAGCAGCGACGCCAGCAGCAAAAGCGCCATCACCGCCTGCACCAGCACGCTTGCGCCGGACACCAGACTCCAGATCGACATGTCATGACTGACCATCGGTTTCACGTTTTTATCCTTATTTTTTCGAGCAGCGGCGGGGGCATTCTAATGGGCTTCATCGAGGACATATTCACGCAGGCCACCTTGACCTCGGCCGTTGCGAGCGCATCCGCCCCGCGCGTCACACGCTGCGTCACGACGATGAGACTCGCGCCCGCGTGCGCAAGTTCCACGGATATGCCAAGTTCATCGTTGAACAGCGCCGGTTTGAGGTATTCGATGGCGAGCGAGCGCACCACGAACACGCTTTGATGTTGCGCCGCAAGATCGGTTTGCTCGAACCCCAGCGCGCGCAGCCACTCAGTGCGGGCGCGCTCCAGGTAGCGCAGATAGTTGGCGTAGTAGACGACGCCAGCGGAATCGGTGTCTTCATAGTAGACGCGAACGAACCACAAAAAAGGTTGCGTCTGGGCATGTTGCAAAGCCATCGACCGTGCGTGCTTTCCGTAAATCTCCGCTGCAATGCGGTATGGGAAGTGATGTTATCACTTTGCGCCACGATGTACTACCCAGTGCAATCCCCTGTCTTGTGATTTGTCAGCCTGTAAACGGCGCAACCGGCACGATGGGGTTAAGCCGGGCCGCTGGAATCCCACAAGTCAGGCGTCGCCGCACCTTTGGGTTGCGCGAGGCCAAAATGACGGAACGCGCTGGCGGTGGCCATGCGCCCGCGCGGCGTGCGTTGCAGGTAGCCCTGCTGAATAAGATAGGGTTCGAGCACATCTTCGATGGTGTCGCGTTCCTCGCCGATGGCCGCCGCGAGATTATCCACTCCGACCGGACCGCCGTCGAAACGTTCAATCACCGCCAGCAGCAGCTTGCGGTCCATCACGTCAAGGCCGAGCGAATCCACATCGAGCATCTTCAGCGCCAGGTCGGCGACAGCGCGCGTGATGTTGCCGTCGGCGCGCACCTCGGCGTAATCGCGCACGCGGCGCAACAGGCGGTTTGAGATACGCGGCGTGCCGCGCGAACGGCTCGCCACCTCGCGCGCGCCTTCCGGGTCTATCGGCACTTCAAGCAGCTTGGCCGAGCGCGTGACGATGCGCGTCAATTCCTCGACGCTATAGAACTCCAACCGCGCGACGATGCCGAAGCGGTCACGCAGCGGATTGGTGAGCATGCCCGCGCGGGTGGTCGCGCCCACCAGCGTGAACGGCGGCAGATCGAGCTTGACCGAGCGCGCAGCCGGGCCTTCGCCAATCATGATGTCGATCTGAAAATCCTCCAGCGCCGGATACAGAATCTCCTCCACCACCGGCGACAGGCGATGTATCTCGTCGATGAACAACACATCGTTCGGCTCAAGATTGGTGAGTATCGCCGCGAGGTCCCCCGCGCGCTCCAGCACCGGGCCAGAGGTATGGCGCAGATTCACCCCCATCTCGCGCGCGATGATGTGCGCAAGCGTGGTCTTGCCCAGTCCCGGCGGCCCGAACAGCAACACGTGGTCCAGCGACTCTTTGCGTTTGCGCGCGGCCTCAATAAAGATCGACAACTGGCCGCGAATTTTTTCCTGGCCTATATATTCATCAAGCTGCTTTGGACGCAGCGCACGCTCGAACGCTTCCTCCTGTGGAGAGACGGGTGCGGCGGAAATCAGGCGATCGGTTTCTACGGTCATGGGGTTAATGATACTTCACGCCGTGCGCACGCGTTTCGCCGATGCACGCAACGTACGGATTCCCCGTGTTCGATTCAAATTAGTTGTTGGCTCATCCGGCATTCGTGAAAATCGAGAGCTACCTTGTCATTCCAGCAGATGTCAAAACCCGGTTCGTCCACCCTTGCGGCTCCTCTTTAAAAAGAGAGGGCTGTGCAATAGGCAAAAGGCAAGACCAGGAACCTTCCCCGCCGGTCAGTCAAGCAAAGGATTGCGAACCTTGATGCCGCCGAAACGGCTGAAATCACGGTCGGCTGACCATAGTTCGGCAACGCCGTGTTGCATGCACAACGCGGCTATCCGTGCATCGTGAACCATCGGGCCGGCGGCACGTCCGGCGGCCAGCATTTCGCGCAGCGTTGTCCAATGCAAGTCGGATTCGCTCAGCAGCACAACACCCGGCGACTCCAGCCACGCATCGATCTGATCGAGCGCCTTTTCACCTGGCGTGGGCGGCACGTAAATGCGCGGATGCGTAACAATCGCGAAAAATTCATGAACACATGGCCAGGGAATCGCCCATGGCGCGCGCGCTTCGGCCAGCGCGCTGACCTTGGCGTTCGCGGCGGCGTGCCATTCGGAATCCGCGCGATGCGCGTAGACCAGGATATTGGTATCGACAGCGATCAACCGCCGCGTCCTTCGTAGGCGGCGTCACGTATTCGCCCCCAGTCAGCGCCGCTAACGCCGGGCGCCAAACCTTCGCCCTTGAAGGTGGCGTCACGTAGCCGAAAGCCGCCACGCCGCGGTTTGTTTTGCGCGAGCACCTGGCGCAGGCCGGTTTCCACCAACGCGCGCACGGTCGTTCGTTCCCGCGCCGCGAGTTTCTTCGCTTCTTCAAGCAACGAATCCGCGATGTCTATCGTGGTCTTCATATGGTAGTAAATATTATAAAATATGCATACCCATATTTAACCACACTGAGTGCGACCAGCGCAAACCGTAGCCTCATGCATTCAGAGGAAAAATTATAAATATCTGTTTTTATTACATTTTTTCTATAGTTTGCATTGCCACTCCAGCATGCGCCCGTCCGCCGCGCCGCAGCCACATCAGCCACCCGGTCGCCGCCAGCGCCAGCAGCAAAAACGGGATCGTGCCGTAGTTCACGGCATTCCAGCCGCTCACTTGCAGTAGCATGCCGGAGGACATCGACGAGATCGCCATGGTGACGAAGATCATGAAGTCGTTTGCCGCCTGTGACTTGGCGCGCTCCGCGGGCGTGTGACATTCGGTGAGCAGCGCCGAGCCGCCGACGTACATGAAATTCCAGCCAACGCCGAGCAGGAACAGCGCCCACCAGAAATTCATCACGGCGTTGCCGGCCAGCGCGGCGAGCACCGCGACGAACAAGATCGCAATACCCGTGAGTATCACCGTCAACACGCCGAAACGCTGTATCAGAGAGCCGGCGAAGAATGACGGGCCGTACATGCCGAGCACGTGCCACTCAAGCACGAACGCGGCTTCGTTAAAGTGGTGGTTGTGCGCGTGCATCGCCAGTGGTGTCGAGGTCATGAACAGATTCATGATGCCGTATGACAGCGCGCCCGCCAGCGCCGCGACGATGAACACCGGCTGGCGCATGATCTCGCGCAGCGGCCTGCCGGATTCCTTGCGCTCTTCTTCCGTCAGATTCGGTATCTCAAGCTGGGTGAGCAGCAGCGCCGCGATCGCGCACACCACGATCAGCGACAGATACGACCCCAAAAACATATAGTCAGTGAAAAAATCCTTGGTGCGCTTGGCCATCTCGGGCGCGAGAAACCCGCCCACGATGCCACCGGCAAGCGTGAGTGAAATCGCTTTTGCCTTGAAGCTCGCCTGCGCCACGTCGGCCGCGGCGAAACGGTAGTACTTGCCGAAGGCGGTGTAGCTCCCCATCAGCATCATGCCCGCACACAGTATCCAGAAGCTCGCCAGCCAGATCGCCAGCGCGCACACGCCCGCGCCCGCCATGCCGATGGCGGTGCCGGTCTGAAACCCGCCGCGCCGGCCGATCTTGTGCATCAACAGCGAGGCGGGAATCGTCGATATCGCCGAGCCAAGCACATAACATGTGAGCGGCACCGTGGCCCACACTTTGTCGGTGGCGAGCGCGTAGCCCGCCAGCCCGGTGACAGCCACCAGCGTGACGCCGCCGGTTTGCAGCGTGGCCTGGCACGCCGAGAGTACGAGTACGTTGCGGTGTTGCTTTTCCATCTTTGATAATTCCAAACCGTAGTAAAAAATCAGTCCGCACTATACCGCAGGCGAAGACGGAACGCGCTTCGCCGGGGCAAAACAAGTCTGGATCGTGAACGGCGCCTGCGAGTACCGGTGCGCCGTTGCTATACAATAGTTTTCACCGCTGATCAATCCCTTGAAACATCCTTGAAACATCTGAAATGAAACCCGCGCCATTTGCCTATCACGATCCGCGCAGCAAGAGCGATGTGCTCGCCCTTCTTGCCGCAAACGAAAATTCACGCGTGCTCGCCGGCGGCCAGTCGCTGGTGCCGATGCTTAACTTTCGGCTCGCGGCCCCCGACCACCTCATCGATCTGAATCGCGTCGCGGATTTGCGCGGCATCACGCGCGCCGGTGACAAATTCGTGCTGGGCGCAATGACACGCCAGAGCGAAATCGAAGCCTCGGATGAACTGCACGCGGCACTGCCGATCCTGCGCGAGGCGGTGTTGAATGTAGGCCACCGCCAAACGCGCAATCGCGGCACAATTGGCGGCTCGCTGTGTCACCTTGATCCGTCGGCGGAGTTGGTGACCGCGGCGGCGGCACTTGAAGCGACCTTGATCGCCGAGAGCGGCAAAGGCGCGCGCCGCATCGCCATTGCCGACTGGGGCCAGGGTTATCTCACCAACGCACTGGCCGACGGAGAAATACTCACTGCGGTGGAATTGCCTGTGTGGCCCGCTGGGCACGGCCATGCGTTTGTGGAATTTGCACGGCGGCATGGTGACTTTGCGATCGTCGCGGTGGCGGCACTACTCACGCTCGACGCCAACGGAAAGATAGACCGCGTGGCGATTGCAATCGGCGGTTGCGCGGCAAATCCTTTGCGGCTCACTGAGGTGGAGGCCGCGCTCAAAGGCAACACGCCATCGGCGGAACTTTTCAAATCAACCGCGCGTCTGGCTTCAAAGATCGACGCGCTTTCCGATCCCTTCGTCAAGGCTGACTATCGAAAACACCTCGCGCGCGTGCTCACCGAGCGCGCGCTGGTTGCCGCCGCGCAACGCGCGCACGGAGCAAAATCATGAGCACGACCCGCACCATCAAACTAACGGTCAACGGCATCACGTACGAGCGCACCGCCGAACCGCGCACGACACTCGCCGACTTTCTGCGCAATGAATTACGGCTCACCGGTACGCACATCGGCTGCGAGCACGGCGTATGCGGCGCATGCACGGTAATCGTCGACGGAAAATCGGCGCGCTCGTGCCTGATGTTCGCGGTGCAGGCTGATGGCACCGCCGTGCGCACCGTCGAATCCCTCGGCACCATGGTAAAACTGAACCCGCTGCAACAGGCGTTCACCGATCACCACGCGTTGCAATGCGGCTTTTGCACGCCGGGCATTTTGATGACGCTGACCGAATACATGGAGCAACGCAAACCCGGCTCGCCGCAACCCACCGACGCCGAGATACGTGATGTGTTGTCCGGCAACATCTGCCGCTGTACCGGCTATCAGTTCATTATTGATGCCGCACTCGCCGCCATCAACGCAGGGGCCGCGAAATGAGCGATCACGATCAAGCGCAAACGTATTTCGGTGCGTCGGTCGCGCGCAAGGAAGACCCCGCGTTTCTTACCGGCCAGGGCAAATACCTCGACGACATGCAGCCGCAGGGCCTGCTGCACGCATTGATGGTGCGCAGCCCGCACGCGCACGCGCGCATACGCGGCATCGACAAAACCGCGGCACGCGCAGCGCCCGGCGTGCACGCCGTCTACACGCACGAGGATTTGCCGGAAAAGGTGCGCCGCAAACCGCTGCCGCTGCTGGTGTTAAGCCCCGCGTTCAAGAATGCCTCCACGCAATACGTGCTCGCCAAGGAAGAAACGCGTTACGCCGGAGAGCCGGTGGCCATCGTCGTCGCCGAGTCGCGCGCGCTGGCGGAAGATGCCGCCGACCTTTTGCAAATCGATTACGAGCCGTTGCCCGCAGTGTCCGACGTGATGGATGGTCTCGCTCCCGATGCGCCGAGAGTTCACACCGGCTCGCCGTCGAATGTCATCGCCACGGTGCCGTTCGAGCATGGCGACGCCGACGCGGCGTTCACGCGCGCGGCGAAGGTGGTGAAGGCTTCGTTTCGCACGCATCGCGGCGGCGGCTTCTCCATCGAGACGCGCGGCGCGATGGCGATGCACGACGAGGACATGGGCGTCACCAACCTGTATGCCACCTCGCAATCGCCACATCGCGTGAAGCGCATCCTGCTCGACATCCTCGAACTGGATGAACACAAAATACGCGTGATCGCGCCCGATGTCGGCGGCGGCTTTGGCCCCAAGGGCGGTTTTTATCCCGAGTACGTTTCGATCGTGTTCTGCGCGCAGGCGTTAAAGCGCCCGGTCAAATGGATTGAAGACCGGCGCGAAAATTTCATGGCCACGCATCAGGAGCGAGACCAGTATTGGGATCTCGAACTTGCGGTAGATGCCGATGCGCGCATCCTCGGCATCCGCGGGCGTATGGTGCACGACAGTGGCGCGTACGTGGCGCCGCCGTTGGGCCCCGTGCTGCCGTGGATCGCGATGACGCATGTGCAGGGGCCATACGTCATTCCGAATTTCAAGGTTGAACTGGTGGTGGCATTCACCAACAAGGTCGCGACTTCGCCCGTGCGCGGCGCGGGCAGGCCGCAAGCCGTGTTCGTGATGGAAAGGTTGATGGATCATCTGGCCAAGGCCACGGGGCTCGACCGTGCCGAAGTGCGGCGGCGCAATTTCATCAAGCCCGAGCAGATGCCGTTCAATTGTAAATTGCTCGCACGCGACGGGCGCCCGGTGATTTACGACAGCGGTGATTATCCGGAAACGCAGCGCCGCACATTGGCGAATGCCGACTACACAACGTTCCCCGCGCGTCAGGCGGCAGCACGCAAGCAGGGTCGCTACGTCGGCATCGGCATCGCGAATTTTGTCGAGGGCACGGGCTTGGGGCCGTACGAAGGCTCGACCGTACGCGTCGCGACCAACGGCAAGATCACCGTTTACACCGGTGCTGCGCCGCAGGGCCAATCGCACAAGACCACCTTCGCGCAGATTTGCGCCGATCAGCTCGGCGTGCCGCCGGAGCAGATCGAAATCGTCACCGGCGACACCGGCCTCATCGCGCAAGGCGTGGGCACGTTCGCGGCGCGCAGCGCGGTGAATGCCGGCAATGCCATGCATCTGGCGTCAAAAGAAGTGCGGCACAAAGCTATCCTGCTCGCCGCGCAAATGATGAAAATCTCGCCCGAGGAAATGGAAGTCGGCGACGGCTGCGTTTACAGCGTGAAAAATCCCGATCTGCGCAAGACGCTGCGTGAAATCGCCGGCTACGGCGCGGGCCTGCCCGGCGTGATGCTGCCCGATGGCATCTCGCCTGGCCTCGAACACACGGCGTATTTCACCCCGGAGCGAAGCACCTACTCGAACGGCTGCCACGTGGTCGAAGCCGAAGTCGATATCGGCACCGGGCACGTGACGCTTAACCGCTATTGCGTGGTTGACGATTGCGGCCGGCCGATCAACCCGACCGTGGTGCACGGACAAGTGCTCGGCGGCATCGCGCACGGCATCGGCAACGCGCTGCTGGAGCGCATGCAATACGACGAAAACGCGCAGCCGCTGACCACCAGCTTCGCGGATTACCTGTTGCCGCTCGCCACCGACATGCCGCGCGTAGAGCTCGATCATACGATTACGCCCTCGCCTCTCAATCCGCTGGGTGTGAAAGGCGCGGGCGAAGGCGGCACGCTGCCGGCGATTGCCGCGATTGTTTCCGCCATTGAAAACGCGCTGACTCCGTTTGGCGTGCGCATCGATGAGATGCCGGTGACGCCGATGCGCATTGTTGAGTTGATCCGCGAGGCGTCGCCTGAGGTTTACGATTAACCCCGAAAACCTTCGACACGGATTTACGCGGATGAACGCAGATTACCCCAGAAAAAATCTGCGCAAATCTGCGTTAATCCGTGTCAAAAAAGCTTTTGACGTTGTTGTCGGCCTTTCCATCGCGTTGGGCACGTTGGGCGTATTCACTGCCCACGCCCAGCAATACCCCAACCGCCCAATCCGCCTTGTGCTGCCGGTCTCTTCC
This sequence comes from Bordetella parapertussis, assembly GCA_945901405.1. Taxonomy (GTDB): domain Bacteria; phylum Pseudomonadota; class Gammaproteobacteria; order Burkholderiales; family SG8-41; genus CAMDLH01. The sequence continues at coordinate 29,927 of CAMDLH010000002.1, forward strand.
GGCGGCGGCGCGGATGTGATCGCGCGTACTGTTGGCAGCCGCATCGGCGCATCGCTCGGCCAGCAAGTCGTGGTTGATAATCGCGGCGGCGCGGGCGGCAATATTTCCGCCGAGATCGTCGCCAAGAGCGACCCCGACGGCTACACCTTGGCGATGGTGCTTTCCAGTCACACCATCAATCCGAGTCTTTACAAAAAACTCAATTACGACGCGATCAGGGATTTCACGCCGATCGTGTTGCTCGCCACTTCACCGTTCGTGCTGGTAGTGCATCCGTCGCTGCCCGCGAAGAACGTGAAGGAATTTATCGCGCTGTCGAAAACTCGCAAGGGCGGCTTGCCGTATGGCTCATCAGGCTCCGGCCTGCTCGCGCATCTGGCGATGGAGTTGCTGAAAACCATGGGCGGCTTCGAGGCCACGCACATCCCCTACAAGGGCACGGGGGCGGCGATGATGGACACCGTCGCGGGCCATATTTCCGCGAATTTTCCGACGATGATCTCCGGGTTGAGCACCATACGCTCGGGCCGGCTGCGCGCGCTCGGCGTCACCAGTTTGCAGCGCTCGAAATTGCTGCCCGATGTGCCCACCGTCGCCGAGCAGGGGTTTGCGGGCTACGAAGTCAATGGCTGGTACGGGCTGCTCGCGCCCGCCGGCACGCCGCGTGAAATCATCGCGCTATTGAACAGCGAATCGATAAAGGCGCTTATCGCAACCGATGTGCGCGAGCGGCTCACCAATGATGGAGCGGTGCCGGTTGGCAACACGCCCGAGGAATTCGCCGCTTTTCTGCGCGCCGAGACGGCAAAGTGGGCGAGGGTTGTAAAATATTCCGGCGCGACAGCGGAGTAATCCAACTTGAGTGTTGGAGTGACTATATAACGCAGCAAAAATTACGCAGGAGAAAACTCATGCTGACCATCACACCAAACGGCAAAACATTGGGCGCTACGGTCACCGGCGTCGATCTATCAAAGCCGCTCTCCAGCGCCGACTTCGCGCAAACCCTGCGGGCGTTGGGCGAACACGGCGTATTGCGATTCTCCAATCAGCACATCGACGCCGGCGCGCTGCGCGATTTTTCGCAGCGCTTCGGGCCGATACAGGTTGGCGTCAGTGAAAAATTTCGCCACCCGGACGTGCGCGAGGTGGGCATACTTTCCAACGTCACTGAGAACGGCCAGCCCATCGGGCTTGCGGACGCCGGGCAGGATTGGCACACCGATATGTCGTACCGCGAGACTGTCGGCTTCGTGAACGTGCTGTATGCGGTGAAGGTGCCGGTGCGCAACGGGCAGGTGCTGGGCGACACGCTGTTCGCCAACATGCATGCGGCGTATGAGGGCCTCGCGCCCGAATGGAAAACGCGTCTCGCCGGAATGACCGCCACGCACGACTTCAATAAATTCTGGGACAACATGCGCATGAATCACGGCAGCAGCCGCCCGCCGTTGACACCGGAGCAGCGCGCCAAGCGCCCGCCGGTGGTGCATCCGGTTTTCATGACACACCCGCTCACCGGCCGCACGGTGCTGTATTGCAACCCTGGTTACGCCATCCGTATCAACGAGATGGATGAGGCCGAAAGCGATAAAACGCTCGACATGCTGTTCAAACATCAGTTGCAGGACAAATACATTTATCGTCACCAATGGCAATTGAACGACTTGCTGATCTGGGAGCACATCGGCACGCTGCACAATGCATTGCCCGATTACGGCCCCAATGAACATCGCATGATGCTGCGCTGCCAGGTGATGACCACGCCCAAGGTGTTCGAGCCGGGTTTTCTTACGCGTGCCATCGAGCACGGCAGCGCGGCTCACTGAGCGCAACGCGCGCTTGAGCACGACCTGCCCGTGGTGCTCCGCCCCGCGCGACACGGGGCCAGTGTGCCCGCGCTGCGGCGCGGACTACGCCAAGGCCGAGGCGATCAAGGCTCACGGGCGCGCCGCCCCCGCCGCTGATCTGCCGGCAATTGCAATCGAGGAAGCCGAACCGGCTGCATTGGAGCGCGAGGCAACAGCCAACGGCGAGTGGGCGCACGTCGACGACGCCGATCTCGAATGGAAATTTTGCATCGGCGCGATGCCGATTGCCCTGTGCATCGCGCTGGTGTTTAACGTCTCCGGGCTAGGCGCATCGCTGCAACGCATTTTTCTCACCATGCCGGTACATGAATTGGGACACGCGGTCACGGCGTGGTTTTGCGGATTCGCGGCGATACCGACGTTGTGGAAAACACTGGTGCCCGAGACGCGCGGCTTTATTGCGCCGCTCGCGCTGCTAGGCGCGCTCGGCCACATGACGTATCGCGCCCATGCGGGGAATAAACGAATCGCCATGGTTGCCGGCATCGCGCTGATCGTGTTGCAGGCCATCGCCACCCTCGTCATCAAACCCGACACCGCGACCATGTTGATCACCTTCGGCGGCGACGGCATGGGCATGATCCTCGCCGTGCTGCTGATGGCGAGCTTTTATTTCGGCAAGAACACGCAACTCTACAAAGGCTCGCTGCGCTGGGGCTTCGTGCTCATCGGCGCGGCGTCGTTCGTCGATATTTTTGCGACGTGGTGGAAAGCGCGCAGCGATGAAGGCGCGATACCCTACGGCACCACCGGCGGCATGGCCACGGATTCGATGACGCTGGTGGATGTGTATGGCTGGAGCATGCAGGCGCTGGTAAATCGCTACCTGTTTCTCGGCATCTGCTGCATGCTGCTATTGGCCGCCGTATACACGTGGGGCTTGCTCGCGGCGAAGGCCGAGATGGACAAACGGCAGCTCGCGCAAAAGCGCGGGGATTGGGCAATGCGCAAAAGGTAGGCACGTGGCTTCAGGCAGCGACGATCACCCGCGCACGCGATTCAGCCCATTGAGCGCCGCAACGCGGTAGGCCTCCGCCATCGTCGGGTAGTTGAACGTGGTGTTGATGAAGTACATCAGCGTGTTCGCGCTGCCCGGTTGCGCCATGATCGCCTGACCGATGTGTATGATCTCGGAGGCCTCGCTGCCAAAGCAATGGATGCCAAGTATTTGCAGCGTATCGCGGTGAAACAGTATTTTCAGCATGCCGGTGGTGCGCCCGGTGATCTGCGCGCGCGCGAGATGGCGAAAGAACGCGTGCCCCACTTCATAGGGCACCTTGCGCGCGGTGAGCTCGCGCTCTGTGGCGCCGAGCGAGCTGATTTCCGGCACAGTGTAGATGCCCGCCGGGATGTCTTCCACCAGACGTTGCTCGCATGCACCGGTCAGGGCATGCGCCGCCGCAAAGCGGCCCTGGTCGTAAGCGGCGCTTGCAAGACTGGGATTGCCCACCACGTCGCCGGCGGCATAGATATGAGGCTGCGCGGTTTGATAAAACTCGTTCACAGTGATCGAGCCGCGCTCGTTGCGCTGGATGCCGAGCGCCTCCAGCCCCATGCCATCCGAATTTCCGGTGCGGCCCTGCGCCCACAACAACACGTCGCTCTGAATCACCTTGTTTGATTTGAGATGCACGCGCACGCCGGTATCATCGGCCTCGACGCGCGCGTATTCCTCGCTGTGGCGGATCAACACGCCCTGCTCGCGCAGGTGATAGGCCAGCGCGTCGATGATTTCATCATCGAGAAAAGCCAGCAGCTTGTCGCGGTTGTTGATGAGATTCACCTTGATGCGCAGGCCGCGGAATATCGACGCATATTCGCAGCCGATAACACCCGCGCCATAAATCGAAATGCTGCGCGGCGTGGTTTTCAGGCGCAGCACGGTGTCGCTGTCGACGATGCGCGGGTGCGAAAAATCCACGTCCGGCGGACGATACGGGCGCGACCCGGTGGCAAGTATGATCTTGCCGGCGCGGCAACGATGCCGCGCGCCGTTGGCCACGGCAACCTCCAGACAGTGCGCATCCACCATCGCCGCCCTGCCGCAAACCACCTCCACGCGGTTGCGCTCGTAGAAGCCGCCGCGCAAACGCACCTGACTGTGGATCACGCCCTCGGCCTTGCGTATCAGACTGTCGTAATCCGGCTCCGCGCCGGTGTCGTTATTGGCAAGCTGCTGAATCGCATGGCGCAGCGCCTTGCTCGGAATCGTGCCGCGGTGCGTACACGAGCCGCCAACTTCGGCATCCTGATCGATCACGGCGACATGGCGCCCCGACTTTGCCGCCGTCATGGCGGCGCCTTCGCCGGCAGGGCCGCTGCCGATAACGATTACATCGTATTGTTCGCGCATGGTGATTGTGAAGCTGGGAGCAGCCTTGACAATAAGCGGCGTATTTTACGCCGCCCGCTTGCACGGACGCCGCAATGAGCGGAATTATATAACTAATTGATTTTATTGGATATTATTTCAATGTGCATTGCGTGAATAAACAGCCGCAATGATGGCATCCGCGATGTTGCCGATCATTGACCCGATGAGGACACGCGGCTACATTGGCCTTGGAATAAAGCCGGAAGAAAAATGATGACCAACACTCAAGCCCAAATGCTTAAACGCCGCCCGTTGATGCGGCACGCCCTGCTGGGCTGCACGCTCCTTCTTGCGGCGACAAGCGCATGCGCGCAAGCATGGCCGGCAAAACCCATACGCATGATTGTTCCGTTCCCACCCGGCGGCGGCACCGATCTTGTCGGGCGCGCCGTGGCCAACCGATTGTCCGAAGGCACTGGCCAGCCGGTGGTGGTCGACAACCGCGGCGGCGCGGGCGGCGTCATTGGCAGCGACATCGTGGCGAAATCCGCGCCCGACGGCTATACGCTTGGCATAGCAACTTCGAGCACGCACCCGGTCGCGGGGCTGGTGCAAAAGGTGCCGTACGATGCACTCAAGAGCTTCGCGCCGGTGACGCTCGCCGGCGTGACACCGTACATACTCGTGGCCGCACCCGCGCTGCCGGCCGCCAGCATCGCCGAATTCATCGCTCACATGAAAAACAACCCCGGCAAGGTCAACGTCGCGCATGTGGGCACGGGCACGCTGGGCTATCTGTTGACCGAGGCCTTCAAGAGCGCCACCGGTACCGACATGGTGGCGGTGCCCTACAAAGGCTCGGCGCTGGTGTATCCCGATCTGGTGTCGAACCGCGTGCAGGTATTTTTCGACAACCCGGTTGCCTCCGCGCCGCAAGTCAAGGCCGGCCGCTTGAAGGCGCTGGCCGTGTCGCTGCCGACGGCGCTGCTGCCCAGCGTGCCCACGCTCGCGCAGGCAGGCGTCAAGGGCTTTGACGTAGGGTTCTGGTATGGCGTGGTCGCACCCGCGGGCACGCCCCGCGCCATCGTCGAGCGCGCACAACGCGTGATCGCGCAAGGCCTGAATTCGACAAGCGGCAAGGCCGAACTCGCGCAACTTGCGGTAGACCCCGTGGCATCAACGCCAGATCAGTTCACGGCCACGATACGCAGCGACATCGAACGCTGGGGCGCGGTGGCGCGCAGGCTCGGGTTGAAGCCGGAATGACCATTACTGGCAAGCCCAAAGCCGCTCCGGTGTAGGTCTGACAGAGCGCTTTGTTAGTCTATCCGCGCATTGGATGCTTTAACTACCGTCGCCCATTTCTGCACGTCGGAAATCAACAGTTTCTGAAACTCCTCAGGCGTGGTGATCAGCGCTTCGGCACCCTGCGCCTTGAAGAAATCCTGCATCTCGCGCGTGCGCTGCACATCAGTCACGTCGCTGTTCACCTTGCGCACGATGCGTAAATCGGTGGCGGCGGGCGCGAGGATGCCCCACCACGGATTCACGTCAAAGCCGGCGAGGCCCGACTCGGCGATTGTCGGCACCGTGGGCGCTATCGCCACACGGCGCGCGCTGGTCACCGCAAGCGCGCGCACGCGGCCGCTCGATACATGCTGTATCACCGAAGGCACACTGGTAAACGCGGAATCGACCTGTCCGGCGATCACATCGGTGATCGATGGCGCAACGCCCTTGTAGGGGATGTGCAGCATATTGATACGTGCATCGATCTTGAGCATCTCGCCGAGCAGGTGATTGACCGAGCCATTGCCGGATGACGCATATGCCATCACACCTGGCCGGCCGCGCGCGAGTGCGATGAATTCCTTCAGCGATTTAGCGGGCAGGGTGTTATTGACGATGAGCAGAAAAGGCGTGACTGCCAGCGTCGCAACCGTCTGAAAATCCTTCACCGAATCATACGAGAGCTTCGGATAGAGGCTTTGGTTGATGGCCTGCGATCCGGCATAAGTGACAAGCAAGGTGTAGCCATCCGGCGGCGATTTCGCGACGACATCGGTACCGAGCGTGCCGCCCGCGCCGCCGCGGTTTTCCACTACGACGGTGCGCCCCCAGCGCTCGCCGAGCTTTTGCCCGACCGCGCGCGCGAACACATCCGTGGCGCCGCCGGGCACCTGCGGCACGATAAAGCGCACGTTGCGCACAGGGAATTCCTGTGCGCTTACGTGAAGCGAACTTGCGGCAAGCAGCACCGCCAACAAGCGCATAACACAACTATTTGTTTTTATTGACAATTTTATGGTCTACTTCGCCACTTGTATCGCCCGCCAGATCCGCGCCGGTGTCAGCGGCATATCCAGGTGCTTCACGCCCACCGTGCCCAACGCATCCAGCGTGGCGCTCACCAGCGACGGGATCGACGCCGTGCAGCCCGACTCGCCCACGCCCTTCACACCGAGCGGACTGACCTTGCTGGTGGTGGCGTGTTCTTCGCCGCGAAACTCAGGCACAAGGCCGGCGCGCGGCATGATGTAATCCATGAAGCTTGCGGAGAGCGGCTGGCCGGATTTCAGGTCGTAAACAATCTGCTCACCGAACACTTGCCCCGCGCCCTGCACCACGCCGCCGTGCATCTGGCCTTCGACGATGGCGTGGTTGATGACTACGCCGCAATCATCGACGGCACAATACGACACAATTTGCGGTGCGCCGGTGTCGGGGTCGATTTCGACTTCGGTGATGTGGCACCCGTTGGGGAAAGTTGAGCCGAATTTGCCGTCGGCCATGATGCTGATGGTTTTGGATTTGGCGAGTTCGCCGAGTTTGATGGTGCGCTTGGATTCGCTGGATTTGAATTCGCCGTTCGCGTAATGCACTTGCGACGGTTCGAGTTTCAGTTCGAGTGCGGCGAGCGCCTTGCCTTCCTCGATCAGCTTCAGCGCCGCGATGTGGCTCACGCTGCCAACGCCCACCGTGGTGCGAGAGCCGCCGGTGTGGTTGCCGTCGAGCTTGCTGCCCGGCGCGCATTGCACCACTTTCACTCTTGCCAGCGGGATGCCCAGCGCATTGGCGACGATCGTGCCCAGCGTGGTCTCGTGACCGTGGCCCTGCGACTTGGATACGGTGTAGAGCGTCACCGTACCGCTGGCGTCGAGTTGCATTTCGACTTCGTCCTTGGGCGCATTGCCCGCGCCGGAGCCTTCGATCACGGTGGAAATACCGAGGCCGCGCAGCTTGCCGGCCTTCGCCGACAGCGCGCGGCGCGCGGCAAAGCCGGCCCAGTCGGCGAGCACCAGCGCCTTTGACAACACGCCCGGCAGATCGCCATTTTCATAAACAGAACCGGTGGCTGTTTTATACGGGAACGCATTCGTCGGTATGAAATTACGCCGCCGCAGATCGGCTTTATCCATGCCGATGTCTATCGCGGCCTGATCGACAAAACGCTCGATTACATAGGCAATATCCGGCCGCCCCGCACCGCGATACGAGCCCATCGGCGTGGTGTTGGTGAGCGGCACGCGAAACATCACGTACGCTGCGGGGATGTGATACACGCCCGTCAAACAGGTGGTGGTGTTGCGGATATGCCCCGCCGAGCCGGGCGAGAGATACGCGCCCATGTCGGCGATCCAGTTCAAACGAAACGCGACGAAGCGCCCATCCTTGTCCAGCGCCAGTTCGCCCTCGGCAATGTTGCCGCGGCCGTGGTTGTCAGTGAGGAACGATTCGACACGGGTTGAAATCCATTTGACCGGCGCACCCAGCGCATTGGCCGCGATCATCAGCGCGATGTATTCCGGATACGCCGGCGTGCGCTGGCCAAAGCCGCCGCCGACATCGTGCGCCTCGAAAATCAATTTGTCTTCGGGCACCTTGGTCCACGACGCCATCATCTTGCGCAGCGTGGTGATGCCCTGTGTGCAAAGGTTAAAGCGATACTCGCCGCTGTCCGCGTTGTAGGCCACCAGACACGCGCGCGGCTCCATCGGGCAAGGCGTCACGCGTGTGGAATCGACACGCAGCCGCGTTACATGCGCGGCATTCTTGATGGCTTCGGCAACGGCGGCCTCGTTGCCCGCTTCGGATTCGTACACCAGATTGCCGGGCACGGCCTCATCCAACAGCGGCGCGCCGGGTGCGAGCGCCTGCTCCGGGTCAACAATCGGCTGCAACTCGCGGTATTCAACCTCCACCAACTCTACGGCATCCGCTGCTGCACCCGCACTATCCGCCACCACCAACGCCACCGCCTCGCCGACAAAGCGCACCTTGCCATGCGCCAGCACCGGCCGATCCAGCGCGCGCGCCTTCATGCCGCCCTTGCCCGGCGCGGCCAACACATGCGCCGCACGCACATAGCCTTCACGCACCGCGTCCCCTCCGGTGTACACGGCCTTCACACCCGGATGCGCAAGCGCCTTCGCGGTGTTAACCGAAACGATCTCCGCATGCGCATGATCCGAACGCACGAAGTGCCCGTACAGTTGCCCCGGCACATTCCAGTCGGCGGCATATTTGCCGGTGCCGGTGATGAGGCGTTGGTCTTCGACGCGTTTACCGTCGTGGGGTGCGTGCATGTCCATATTGAGTTTATTCCTTGAAGCGGATGGGAGCGAATGGAGATACTTAAAAGCGGATGTTAAACCTGGCGGGCGATGGTTGCCAGCGCGCCATGTCAGTTGCTGAGAATTATCAATTGTGACACACTGTGACACATGAAAACCATCTCCATTCGAGAACTGCACGAAAAGACCGGCGATTGGGTCAGGCGCAGCGTAACGCTCGGCCCCATTACCGTGACCGATCACGGCAAAGTCGTCGCGCAAATCGTGCCCGTGCAGGCAATGCCGACGGTTAACCCCTTCGCCACGCGCAAGCTGCGCAAGGGTTATGCGCGACTGCGCGGCAAACTCAAAGGCGGCACGGACAGCACACTATTGGTTTCCGAAGACCGGGGCCGTGCGTGAAGCCGTGAGTTATTTCGACTCCGCATACATCGCCAAGTTCTACGTGGACGAGCCGGAAAGCGATGCCGTCAGGCGATTGGCAGAGGCCCTCGGGCGCGTGCATTGCAGCGCACTGGGCCGCGTCGAAGTCACGAGCGTGTTTCATCGCAAGTGGCGTGAGGGCGCTTTCACGGAAAGCCAATTTCGCGAAGTCTCCGCGCAATTCACCGACGATTGCGCAGCAGGGTTGTGGACATGGATATCGATCACCGACAAGCTGATCGCCGATACTGCAGAATCCATTCGCACGCTAGGAAAAACCACGACAATCCGTTCCGCAGATGCGTTGCACTTGGTGTGCGCCAGAGCGCACGGGCTACGGCGTGTCTATACCAACGACCGGCACATGTTGTTGGCGGCGGCAATGTTTGGGGTTGAGGCAGTGGCGGCTTGAGGCGACTGGCGCAATGAACAGAAAACCAAATTGAGCGACTTGTTGAACGTACGATAATGAAAGACTTGACCCCTCGCCCACTGCTCACGGGCAACGTCAAGCACTTTGCCCCGATCAAAGGTTTGGTCATCGAACGATTCGATTTAACGCAAGACGCAAGCTAGAACGGCTGCACCAGATTTGGGCGAACCAGCGATGATCAAACCCATCAAAACCAAAGTCGGCTATCCGGTCCATTACAGACCGACGTTCGCTTTTTATGGAAAGTCAAATGTTATGGAATGCTAAGCGGGTCGAACCCAGGGAAAGTAGCGTTCTGATCCTCTGATTGCTTTTCATAATACTTTGCCATGTAACGATGCGATCAATTTGTCCGGGACGGTGAACCGTCCCGGCCGAAGGGACGGCGGTACTGTGCCCTCAATGGTTTCAATTTTTTCCACAGGGTCGGCGTGAAGATACATTTCTGTCGTTTGCATAAAAGCGTGACCAAGCCATAACGAAACCTTTCGCAAATCGCCGGTCGCCTGGTAAATCATCATGCCGCAGGTGTGTCGAAGCACATGAGGGGAAACATTCTTTCGCTCCAGCGTCGGACAGATCGGCGTAGCGACCCGCACATATTTGTCGAGTAAATATGCAAATCCGACCCGAGTCATGGACTCGCCCCTTGCATTGACGAAGAGTTCGGGCGTCGAGACGTTGCCCCGCACTGCCAGCCACGCTCGAATATCACTCGCGGTTTGTTTCCACAATGGCAGCGAGCGCTGCTTCCGTCCCTTGCCCATGACTGAGATCGTTGGTGTTGGCTGCAATGTCACCGCGTTGAGCCATAAACCAAGCAGTTCGGATACCCGAAGTCCGGTAGCAAAGCCAAGGTGCAGCATTGCCCGGTCGCGAATTCCTGAGCGAGTCCGGACGTCCGGTGCATTCAGGATCGCTTCCATCTCGGTTTTGGTGAGGTAGCTGATCAACGGGATGTCTGTTTTTTTTGATGGAATCGCAAGAATGCGCAGGCTTTGGTTAAGCACAGATGGCACGCGGTGCTCGACAAAGCGCATAAAAGATTTGATCGCAGCCAACCGGATATTGCGGGTGCGCGGGCTGTTACCTCTTTGCGATTCGATATACGCAAGAAAGTCCATAACCAGTGACGCATCCAGCTGCTCCAGGCACAGTTTGGAGGGCGTCGCCTTGAAGCGCTGGCTGGCGAACTCGAAGAACAACTGATAGGTATAGGCATAGCTTTCACAGGTATGGGGACTCGCTCCGAGCTGTACGGGCAGTCGTTCGCGCAAGAAAGCGGTGATATGAGGCGCAATCGGGGTCATGGCTGATCTCCTGTTATGAAGGATTCGCACCTGTCGGCGATGTCTGTCATGAGTAGTGGGGTGCTCTCAAGGTACCAGTAGGTACTCTTCGGGTGAGCGTGCCCCATGTAGGTGCCGAGCGCGAGCATATGGCGTGCGATGCGGTCCCGAGTATCGGGACATGACTAAGCGTACTATCCCGGACGCCGCGCTGTGTCCGCATCCATTCCATAAATTCCAACAACAGGACCGGGGATTCAGCCAAACAAGGGGACGCGCAAGAAATTACAGCCCCGGTCGCTTCAAGGAAATCCACAAAAACACGGGAACCATGGTAGGCAGAGCTATGGTCGCCATTCGGCTTCCGAAGCACCCCTCGCTTCGCGAGGGCGTTCTGATATCGATGCAGCGTGTCTTGATCTAAATCACACACTGTTAGTCCATCCGCTTGTGCCCAGGCTGCGCAACGATGGGCCTCACGGGCATGACTGCGGATGCATGCGCGGCGATATCCGCGGATTTCCAGCCACTTGATGAACTGAGCTAAATGACCACCAGCCGGTCCAGACTGAAATGCCGCGAGCGTACGGGGATCTTTGAAATAAGTTGCCAGCATGTTGCTCTCCTTCAAGGGTCACGCCCTGAAAGACAGCAGCATTATGGAAAGAAGATCAGGGCTTTCTCGATCAAAAAGGCCTCAGCAACGAGCCTATTGCCACCGCCTACCAACAGCTTACCTTCCATAACATTTGACTTTCCATAAAAAGCGTCATGGAAAGCTTTCCATGACGCTTTTTCCACGTTCCTCAGCCCACACTTCCATCAGCCTTCCTTGCGGTCGGCTTGCCCTCATCGGGCGAAAATACGGGTTTACCCTGTTTCGCTTGAGTAACATGAGTGGGTTAGACCCTGCCTATTCACCGGTGGCGTACATGTCCGCGTACTCCCATCCTATAAAGGAATAACCTGCCACGTGCCGTTTTGGCCCGAGCCTGTCAGCAGCTTTGGCTCGACTTGATTTACGATGTTTATCAGCAGTTCACTTACATTGGTCATACCATCCAGCCTAGCTTCTATCCGCATTGCTGCTCGCAGATCGCGTCCCTTCCTCACGGCCGGAGCGCTGCCTTTCGGCGGGCTACATTGTCCCGATCGCTTCACACACAGCCGTTGCCAGTCGTGCATGGATCGGTAGGCTACTGGTGACGGAACACCAGGTTTCTCTATGTCAAAGTCCATTGAAACAATTACTCCAGCAACTTCAGGTCGCACATAGGAATTTCAAACCACCTTTGTGCATAGGTTGCACTGTATGCCCGGCTCGACTGCCGGTCAACCACGCTGCCATTGCCTCGAACCCTGTCGATTGCAAGCATAATCCGGCCATTTCCCCGCAAAACCAGCACCGCGCATCCTGTAAAGCCCGCTGTTTTCCCTCTGTCCGCGCGCAACCTCCGAGCCGCCCCCTCGGTCCGTGTAAAACCCAGCCGATACATTAAATTCACTCCAGCAAATCCACCCGCCGCCGCGCCGGTGCAATCGCAGGTGGCCGCGGATCAAGCCCGATGTGCGCAAGTATCTTTCCGATCACCGCTGGTTCTTCAATTACAGCAACGCGCTTCAACTTTCCCCCGCACGCACAGCGCTCAATGTCGATGTCGAACACACGCTTGAGCAATCGCGCCCATGTCATGCGCACAGGCTTGCCGGGCAAGGGGTCAAGTCTTGCATTATCGCAAGCAGGCGCGCAAGTTGCCATGACAGCGATTCATCAAGCAACAGGCGCATGCTCGGATGCGGCCTCTCGTACAAGCTTCAGATCCGTCACGGCTTGTTCGCGTGTCACGGATGGATAATCCGCCAGAAATTGATCAAGGCTCTCGCCCGCTTCAAGGCAATCGAAAAGATTAGTGGCACGCGTGTCCCGACAAATACAGGAACACCACCCTGGATGTCGGGATCACGGTGTATGACGAGCTGGTTCATGAATTCACCTCCGATGCGGCACATCATAACGCGCTTAGTTTGCCGCGAATAGCATCACGGGTACGTTCATGGTGCAAGGCGTTCGTCCTCGACAGGATCAGGCGAGCTGAACGGGCAATGCTTGCTCTCGTAGGCCTCGATCTGCGTCACAAGCGCTTCCATTTCCTCGGCCTCCGGCGTGCCTGCGGGCGCCTGAAAAATCACATCGAGACGCTTGAATGCCGCACGCAAATCTTGTTCGTTACGGATTGGCTTGATTGTCATTGGCAACTCGAACGTTGGGGTTCGCTGCACTCACCGCCAACCTACAATTTCATCGCGTCTTGCGAGTAGCTCTCGTTTCACTTGCTGTAAAGAAGGGGTTTAAGTGCTGCAATAATAAAACTGTTAGTCCGCGCAACCGCTATTCCCGAAAAGCCCTACCCGCCCGGTATAACACCAGCCGCTCTTGCGCGCTGGCATCCTTGGCGAGTTTTGCGTCTTGCAGCGCCTTCTCCTGCCACTGCACGGCTTCCTTGAAATTACCTGCCTCGGCATGCGCGGCGGCCAGCGTGTCCATGTTATAGAGATCCTCCCACGCCGTCAGTTCACACGCGCGGCGCGCCAATGCCACGGCACGTTTACGATCACGCAAGGCATCGAGCTTGCTGGTGGCAAGCAACCACGCCAAATGGTTGAGCCGTACGCTGTTGTCGGGGTCGAGTTTCAACGCCTGATTGAAATCAGCCAGCGCACGGGCGGCATTATTTTTTGCCAGCCAGGCCTCGGCGCGGTTTTGGAATGCCCGCACATAACGCGGATCGAGCCGGATCGCCTCGTCGAAATCGGCAATCGCGCGGTCGAAATCGCGCTTGGCGCTCCACGCATGGCCGCGATTGTTATAAGCCGTGGCATGCTTGGGCGCACGGCGTGTGGCTTGGCTGTAATCCGCGATGGCGCGATCAAAATCGCGCTTGCTCAACCACGCGGTTCCCCTGCTGCGGTACGCCTGCGCGTCCTCGGGCTCAAGACGTATCGCCTCGTTGTAATCGGCGATGGCTTTGTCGTGATCGCCCTTGCTCTGCCAGGCATCGCCGCGATTGCGCCAGGTTGAGCCTTCCCTAGGGTTCACCCGCAAAGCCTCGCCATAGTCGGCGATGGCGCGATCATGGTTGCCTTTCTCGCTCCACGCGTTGCCGCGGTTGTTGTAGGCCACTTCATCACGCGGGTTCAGCCGCAGGCCCTCGTCGTAATCCGCTATCGCGCGATCATGGTTACCGAGCTCGCCATGCGCGTTGCCGCGCTGCACATAGGCTTGCGCGTATTGCGGATGCAGACGTATGGCCTCGTTCAGATCGGCGAGCGCTCGTTTGTGATCGCGCTTGTCGCTCCAATGTTCGGCGCGGTTGCGATAGGCGCGCGCTTGGTCTATCGCGGGCAGCTTCCCCGGCGCGAGCGCGCGCGTACAGGCGGCGATGCGTTCATCCACCGTTCCGGCGGGGCCGACGCAGTAGTCCAGATCGGCGGCGGTTTGGGCAGACGCGCTGATTGCGCACGATAGTGCTGCCACCAGAATGGCCCGTGAAATCAAACCACGGGAAAATGTGTAACCAATTGTTTTTAACGCATTATTAACCTCCACTGATTACAGCGCCCGCCATCAATCGGCGGTAATGTTGTTATCCCTCACCACCCTGGCCCAGCGCGCGTAGTCCTCGCGCACCACCTTGCCCATCAACTCCGGCGTACCGCCGGCAACATCGGCACCCTGCGCGGCGAAGCTCTTCTTGAACTCGCGGTCGTCGAGTATCCGGTTCATCGCGGCATTCAGCGTGCCGATAATGGCGCGTGGCGTGCCGCGCGGCGCAAAAATGCCGTACCACGTATACACCACGTACCCCGGCACGGTGTCCTGCACCGGGGGCGCGTCGGGCAACTCCGGCAAGCGTGTGTTGCCCGTGACCGCCACCGCGCGCAGGCGGCCCGTCTGATAGTGCGCCATCATGGATGCAGCCGGATTGACGATGACCGGCGTGCGGCCCGCGAGAATGTCGGGCATCGCGGCACCCGCGCCCTTGTACGGCACGTGGGTCATGCGCACCTTCGCCATGTTGAGCAGCAGTTCGGTTGCCAGATGCGTGAGGCCGCCAATGCCGGTGCTGGCGTAGCCGAGCGCGCCGGGTTTGGCGCGCGCAAGATCGAGCAGCGCCGGCATCGCCGCCGGCAGCGACGGATGCACCGACACCACATACGGCGCGGCCGCCACCTGACTTACCGGCGCAAGACTGCTCAACAATGCGTAGGAAGATTTGCGTAACGCCATCGCCGCCGCGTAACTCGCCGACGAAAACAGTATGGTGTAGCCATCGGGCGCGGCAGTCGCGGTGAGCTCCATGCCGATCAGCCCGCCACCGCCGCCGCGATTGTCGATCACGAATTGCTGCCCGATACGTTCCGACAGCTTGGCGGCGCTCTGGCGCGCGAAAATGTCGGCGCCGCCGCCGGCGACGAAGGGGACGATCACGCGGACCGGGCGCACAGGGTACGCTGGCAACTGGGCGCGCGTCTCACCCGCGAATCCGCATCCCGCGAGTGCCGCGCCGGCGAGCAAGTGCCGCAGCATCAGTCGATCTTGATCCCCGCCGCGCGAACGACCTCGAGCCACTTCCTGCTTTCGCTGGCGATAAACCTCGTCACGTCCTCGGGGGCGCCGCCCATGACGGTCACGCCCATGTCCGTCACGCGCTTGCGGAAGACCGGGTCTGCGAGTGTCTGATTGATCTGCCTGTTGAGCTTGGCGATAACTGGCTTGGGGGTTCCGGCAGGTCCCATGACCGTGTACCAAGTACCCGCTTCGAGTCCGGGCAGACCTGCCTCGGTAGTGGTCGGCACCTCAGGCAGCACGGCGGTTCTGACGGACGACAGCACCGCCAGCGCACGCAGGTTGCCCGCCAACGCCTGCTGCGCGACCGCCGGCAGCAGGTGAAAAATAAGCTGGGTGCGGTTGGCCATCGTATCCTGCGTGGCAAGCCCCGGCGACACATAAGGTATGTGGCGCATTTTTGTGCCGGTCATCTTCTGGAACAGCTCCGAGGCCATGTGCATGCTGCTGCCGTTACCGGCGGAGGCGTAATTGAGTTCGTCGGGGCGACCCCTGGCATACTGGGTGAATTCCGCCAGCGTGCGCGCTGGTATCGACGGATGCACCACCAGCACGTTTGGCACGGCGCCAAACTTGATGACCGGCGCGAAGTCCTTTTGCGGGTCGAAGCCCAGCGATTTGTAGACGTGCGGGTTGATGGTGAAGGTCGTTCCCGATGCGAACAACAATACGTAGCCATCCGCGCTGGATTTCGCCGCGAGCGCCGTGCCGATATTGCCGTTGCCGCCGCCGCGGTTGTCGACGACGAATTGTTGTCCCAGCGCCTTGGTCAGCGCATCGGCGAGCAGGCGGCACGACGGATCACTGCTGCCGCCCGGCGGGAACGGATTGATCATGCGCACCGGGCGCAGCGGATAACTCCTCGCCTCGTCCGCAGCCTGCACAACAACGGAAAAGAGCGCGATTCCGAGCGATAATACGATTCGTACGATTCGTTTCATGACGATCCTCGCAGCGTGGGCGGCGGCTCAAATTATGCACCAATCGCAGGTAGCCGATGCTGGTGAGGACCAATCTTCAGTTTCGGAGGCAAGCGCGCATGGCCAGAAGCAAGCAAACCACGGTCAGGGTCATCAACCCTGTCACCATAAACCAAGGCAACATCCGCTACGCACCAGGCATACGCGCGGGACGCTGGGTGTTTGCCACCGGGCATAAGGGCACGGCGGATTACACGGACGGGATGTCAGCAGCAGTCATGCGCGAAGCCGCGCCGCATTGGGACAAACCCAAGCTGCGGCGCGAAGCCGAACAGATCTTTCGCAATGTCGGCGGCGTACTGAAAGCTGGCGGCAGCAATCTGCAAAGCATCGTGCGCGTCGACCAGAACTACACCTCCGGCCGCGCCGTCGAGTCCTACCATGACGCCCGCCGCGCCATACTCAAGGACCATATCCCGCCGAGCACCTCGACACTGACGCAGGGTTTTCTGCTGCCGGGGCAGGAAATCGAGGTGCACATGATCTGCATCGTGCCACAGGGCGAATTTCGTCCGCGGCACATACGGCCGGCGGACCAGTCGGTGCACCACACCTCCGGCTACAGCCTTGCGCTCGCCGCCGGCGATTACGTGTTCGTTGCCGGGCGCATGGCGGATTCGTTCACGTTCGGCGAGGGGCTCGCGCAGGAGGCACGCATGCCCGAAGGCCATTTGTGGAAAGGCCTGCCGATCAAGCTGCAAGCCGAATTCATCATCCGTGAAAAACTGATTCCTACACTAAAAGCCGCCGGCTCTTCGCTGAAGAACGTGGTGAAGTGCCAGGTCTATATGCGCGACATCGAGGATTTCGCCGCGTTCAACGAAGTGTGGGATGCGTTTTTCCCGACCGCGAAGCCCGCGACTACGCTGATACCCGCCGCGACGCCGGGCTTTTTCCTGTCCGATGCGCGCATCGAAATCAACACCATCGCGTTGCGCGACGAAGGCAAGACGAGAAAGCAGATCATCGACGCAGGCGTGAGCACCGCATTTGCGGGCTATACGCAAGCGGTGCGCGCCGGCGACCTGCTGTTCATCTCAGGCATGCTGGCCGCGGACCGCAATGGGTTGATCGAGGGCGCGCGCATAGCTCCGGCGCAACCGTATCTTGGCTCCAGCGTGCAGGCGCAGATGGATTACCTGCTCACCAGCGCGCAGAAGCTCTGCAAGGCAGCGGGCGCCTCGCTCGCCAACGTCGTGCGCATCCAGCAGTTTCATACCGACCTGAAGGATTTTTATCCGGCGTATCAAACATGGCAGCAACACCTGCCGGGGCAGCACCTGCCGTTCTCCGCCGTGGAGGTGCCGTTTCTACCGGTGCCCGGCTGCACGGTGCAGCTCGATCTGTGGGTGTACGCGCCGTAGATGCCTTAATGGTGGCCAAATATTTTGGCCACAACAATCACCCGGTTGTCCGGGATAGAATAGATTTTGGGCTCGTGAAAAATGGTGTTTGAAATTCTGTTTGAAATTTCCTACCCCGCCTGTTTGAGGAGAACCGCGATGAAGACTGCGCCTGTCGTATTCGTGCTCACCGCTACCGCCGCTACGTTTAGCCTTGCAGCCACTGCATTCGCACAGAACTATCCGGCCCGGCCGGTCAGCATCGTCGTGCCGTTTCCCGCCGGCGGCCCCACTGACACCATCGCGCGCATCATGGCCGAGCGCATGACGCGCGCGCTTGGCCAGTCGGTGCTGGTCGAGAACCCCACCGGCGCTGGAGGCACCATCGGCGCCGGCAAGGTGGCGCGCTCACCGCCAGACGGTTACACCGTCGCCATAGGACACATCGGCACCCATGTGATCAACGGCGCGATTTACCAACTGCCGTACGACGTGTTCAAGGATTTCCAGCCGATTGCGATGATCGCGAGCAATCCCCAAGTACTAGTGTCGAAGAATGCGGTCTCGGCGAAGGACCTGAAGGAACTGATCATTTGGGTGCAGGCGAACCAGAACAAGGCAACTATTGCAACCGGCGGCCCCGGCACGCCCTCGCACGTGAGCGGGGTGTACTTCCAAAAGGTCACCGGCACGCAGCCGCAGATCGTGCATTACAGGGGCGGGGCGCCGGCAATGCAGGACGTGCTGGGCGGCCAGATCGACCTCTTTTTCGACCAGGCCGCAACCGCCCTGCCGCAGGTGCGCGGCGGCAAGGTGAGGGCTTACGCCGTAACCGCGAAATCGCGTCTCGCCGCCGCCCCAGAAATTCCGTCGATGGATGAAGCGGGGCTGCCCGGCTTCTACATGGCCGTCTGGCACGGCATGTGGTTACCCAACGGTGCCGCGCCCGCTGTCGCGGCACGACTGAACACCGCGATTATGGAAGCTCTGGCGGACTCTACGGTGCGGCAGCGGCTTGCCGACCTCGGTCAGGAAATTCCGCCGCGCGAACAGCAGTCGCCCGATGCACTACGCGCTCACCACAAGGCCGAAATCGAAAAGTGGTGGCCTGTGATCAAGGCCGCCGGGATCAAGGTGGAGTGAACAAAACGTCCGCGCTTTTCTCGGTTTAAACGCGTGTCCGGCGCGCGCTTGCGCGGGCACGGGGTATTGCACTATCGTTCGGCAACGAGAGCAATGATCTTGCTGTGATGATTTCAATTATCCGAGCAACACCTCGGTCGCATTTGGATTCGAAGCGACGATCTTAAGTACGCGTCGGGGTCAATGCTTGACATTGCACGTAAACGCCATTCAAGCTCATAGAAAGTTAGTTGCCACATCGGGGCGCAACGCCATATTCACACTCACCGGAGCAACAATGCCGCGAAAAAAGCTCGTCGCCTATGTGTTTACTTTTCTGGCCGCGTTGGGGCTGGGCATGTACCTGCTGCTGCCAGCGGAATCCGAGTTGCGTTTTTTGGGGCTGATCGTTGTGATTTTCTGGCTGCCCATGGCGCTGCGCTACTTGAACAGAGTGTTCAAGGAACGCGCCACCGCGATGCTGCAGCCCAAGACAAGCCCGCCGACCGCGTTCCACCCGCGCGAGGTGAATGCGACGCTTGAAGCGACGTTTTCCGTGACGGTCGGAACGGACTTGATGCGCGTGGACGTGGATGGCGGCATTCTGGATTTGCGCTGCCTGCTGGCACTGGGCGCCGACGGGTTCAGCGCAAGACTATGGCGCGCGGACAAAATCACGGGGCCCTGGCCCTGCGATGAAAAGCTGATCCTGAACGCGGAATTCCTGGTTCCAGAACGCGCGTTGCCGCGTTTCCCCACCGATACGATTGCACAGGTACTGTTGCGCAACACCGTTATCGGCACGGTCAGGGTATTGAGCGTAAACGCGCCGGCGAGTGCGGCGTGAATTATCCCGCCGTCACCTTGACCAGCTTTTGCAAACAGCGAATCCGCGCCGGCTTCGGAATATCCGGAAACGACCGCGAGAACGACACATAGGCGACTTCACCCACGTAAAGATCGCCGTGTGAATCCACCGTCATGCCGTGCGGTGAAATGAATTGCCCCGGCCCGGTGCCGCGCGCGGGGTCTGCCTGCACGGTGGCGAGCAGCTTGCCTTTGTTGTCCATCACGCTGATGCGCGGGCCTATGTTCGGGTGGTTGCGGTTCACCGACAGATGCGGCCCGAGTTCGGAGATATAACACAGCGGACACTTACCACTGGTGCCACTGGTCATAAAAAGGCCGCTGGGGCGATGCAGGTTGTTCCATTGCGTTTCATAGCGGCCATTGCCGTCGAACACCTGCACGCGATGATTTTCGCGGTCCGCCACATACACCCAGCCATCCGCGTCACAGGTGATGTTGTGCGCGATGTTGAATTCGCCCGGCCGCGTACCGGGGCCGCCCCAGGAAAACAGCAATTTCCCATCGGGCGAGTATTTATGTACGCGGGCGTTACCGTAGCCATCCGAGATGTAGATGTCGCCTTGCGGCGACAGCGCCGTGTGCGTGCAACGATTAAACGGCTCGCCGCTCATATACGCCGATGATTTGCCGGGAATGCCGATGGTCAGCAGCACCTTGCCGCCGAGCGTGCATTGGCGCATGGTGTGATCGCCATCGTCGGTGAGGTAGATGGTGTCGTCGGCGCCCATGTGTACGCCGTGTGCGTTTTTGAAAATGCCTTCGCCCCAGGAGCGCAGAAAATTGCCTTCGCGGTCGAACACCACCATCGGGTGCGGGCCACGATTGAAGGCATAAACATTGTCGTGGCGGTCAACGCCCACCGCGGCGACATCGCCGCTATCCCAGCCCTCGGGCCACTTCGCCCAACCGTCCTGCGCGCGGTAGGCGAAATCGCCGCTGCCCATGATGCTGCTGCTCATGTTTGATTCCTTTTGGGGGTGTTGATTGTTGTACCGTTATTTTCAAATGGCCGCGGGTTGGGCGAGGGCAATCGCAATTGCCCGATATTTTTACAGTGGATCGACGCAATGCCTGCGGCGATTGCGCCCTACCCTATGCCCATTGAAGCGGCCTATTTCACCGCTTCAATAATTGCTATTTCACGCTTGAGCAACTAATTGTTTTTAAACGATTTTTTAGTGTCGTCTACTTCACGTCCCGCATCGCCCGCCAAAGCTTGGAAGCCGTCAGCGGCATATCCAGTTGCTTCACCCCCACCGGGCGCAGTGCATCAATCACCGCATCCACCAGCGAAGGAATCGACGCCGTGCACCCCGACTCGCCCATGCCCTTCACACCGAGCGGGCTGACCTTGCTGGTGGTCGGGTGTTCTTCGCCGCGCAACTCGCGCAGCAAGCCCGCGCGCGGCATGTAGTAATCCATGAAGCTCGCGGTCAGCGATTGGCCTGATGTCTGGTCGTAGACGATGTGTTCACCGAAAACTTGCCCCGCGCCCTGCACCACGCCGCCGTGCAACTGGCCTTCGACGATGGCGTGGTTGATGACTACGCCGCAATCATCCACCGCGTGGTACGACACAATTTCCGGCGCGCCGGTTTCTTTATCCACTTCGACTTCGGTGATGTGGCAACCATTCGGGAAAGTCGAGCCGAATTTGCCGTCGGCTTTCAGAGTCAGCGTTTTTGTTTTTGCGAGATCCGCGAGCTTGACGACACGCGCGGATTCGTTCGTGCGGAATTCACCCTTGGCATATTGCACCTGTGACGGCTCGACCTTGAGATCGAGTGCGGCGAGCGACTTGCCTTCCTCGATCAGCTTTTGCGCGGCAAGGTAACACACGCTACCCGCGCCCACCATGGTGCGCGAGCCGCCGGTGCCGTTTCCTTGCAACTTGGTGCCCGGCTCGCATTGCACCACCTTGACGTTTTCCATGCCAATGCCGAGCGCATCGGACACGATCATCGCCATGGTCGTCTCGTGGCCGTGGCCCTGCGTCTTGGCCACGGTGTAAACAGTGATCGTGCCGCTCGCCTCAAGCGTCAATTCGATTTCGTCAATAAAGTTGCCCGCACCGGTGGGCTCGATCACCACCGCGATGCCTCTGCCGCGCAGTTTTCCTGCCGCCACCGATTGCGCGCGGCGCGCTTCAAAGCCCTGCCAGTCGGCAAACTTCAGCGCCTGCGCGAGCAGCCCCGGCAAATCGGCGTTTTCATACACGGAGCCGGTCGGCGTTTTGTACGGGTAGGCGTCGTTGGGGATGAAGTTGCGGCGCCGCAGCTCGGCCGCGTCGATGCCCATTTCGACGGCGGCCTGACTCACGATGCGCTCGACCGCATAGGCGACATCCGGGCGCCCCGCGCCGCGATACGCGCCCACCGGCGTGGTGTTGGTGAGCGGCACGCGGTAGCTCGCGTACAACGCGGGGATGCGATACACACCCGTCATGCAGGTTGCGGTATTACGGATGTGGCCTTGCGGCCCCGGCGCGAGATACGCACCAAAGTCGCTGATCCAGTCAAAGCGCAGCGCGAGAAATTTACCGTCGCGATCCATCGCAAGCTGGCCATCGATGATGGTGTTGCGCCCGTGGTTGTCGGTGAGAAACGCTTCCACGCGGCTCGATATCCATTTCACCGGCCTGCCCGTGGTCTTGGCCGCGATCATCAGCGCCACATATTCGGGATACGCCGGCGAGCGCTGGCCAAAGCCGCCGCCGACATCGCGCACTTCGAGTATCAGTTTGTCCTCCGGCACCTTGGAATAAACCGACAGCGCCTTGCGTATGGTGGTCACACCCTGCATCGGCACGTTAAAGCGATACACACCGCTCGCCGCGTCGTATTGCACAAGCGCCGCGCGCGGCTCCATCGGGCTGGGCGACACGCGGGTGGACACCACCTTGAGCCGCGTGATGTGCGCGGCATTCTTCATCGCGGCGGCGACGGATTGCTCGTCGCCAGTTTCGGATTCAAACACCAGATTGCCCGGTACCGCCTCATCCAGTTGCGGCGCGCCGGGCGCGAGCGCTTCTTCCGCGTTGACGATGGGTTTCAATTCGCGGTATTCGACTTCCACCAGCTCGGCGGCGTCCGCTGCGGCAACCGCACTTTCCGCCACCACCAGTGCCACCGCCTCGCCGGCGAAGCGCACTTTGCCGTGCGCCAACGCCGGACGATTCAACACGCGCGGCTTCATGCCATTGCGTCCGGGGAAGGCCGACAACGAATCCTGCCCCTTCAGATAACCCTCGCGCACCGCGTCCTCGCCAGTGAACACATGCGTGACGCCGGGGTGCGCGAGCGCGCGTTTGGTGTTAACCGACAGTATCTCCGCATGTGCGTGATCCGAGCGCACGAAGTGTCCGTGGAGTTGATTCGGCGCATTCCAGTCGGCGGCGAATTTGCCGGCGCCGGTGATGAGGCGGAAATCTTCCACGCGTTTGCCGTCGTGGTGGTGATCGTTGTGGATATCGTGCTGCGCGTGCGTGTTCATGGTGTGGGTTTTCCTTGAATCAGACGGGGATGGCGAATGGTAAACCGCGCGCGCGCGGGCCGCCAGTGCGCCTCTGGTTTAACGGCGGGTATGTTCGACGAAACTTGCGCGCCTGTCACTCGACGCGGATGCCCGCACGCTTGACTATCTCGCGGATTTTCTCGATTTCGGTGCGGACGAAGCGAGTGAACTCCTCCGGCGTGCTGGTTTTGCCCTCCTCGCCCTGACTGTGGAACTGCTTCTTGATGTCCGGGAGTTCCACGATGCGCGCTATCTCCCTGCTGATCTGGTTGAGCACCGGCCGCGGCGTACCGGTCGGAGCGAACACTCCAAACCATGCCTGAAATTCGTAACCGGGCAATGCAGCCTCAGCCATCGTCGGCACCTCGGGCAATATTGCCACGCGGCGCGCGGTGGTCACCGCCAGCGGCAGCAACCGCCCGTCCCGCATGAACGGCATCGCCGGCACCAGCGGCGAGAGCAGATAATGTATGCGCCCGGTCACGGTGTCGACGAGCTGCTCGGGCACGCCCTTGTACGGCACGTGCACGACATCAAGACCAGCGGCAAAACGGAACTGCTCCGAATTCAGATGCATGCCGCTGCCGACGCCGGACGTACTGAAGTTCAACTCCCCCGGTTTTTGCTTTGCCAGCGCGATGAGTTCCTTGACCGATTTCACGCCGAGCGATGGCGCTACCAACAGTAGACTGGTCGTGACCGTAATCTGGCTCACGCCCGTGAGGTCCTTCAGCGGATCGAAAGGCAGCTTCGAGTACAGCGCCGCATTCATCGCATAGGCGATGGAATGCACTAATAGCGTGTAGCCGTCGGGATTGGCCTTGGCGACAATGTTCGACGCTACCGATCCGCCCGCGCCGCCGCGATTGTCCACCACCACCTGTTGGTTCCATTGGTCAGTCATCTTGAACGAAAGCCGGCGCGCGATCAGGTCGGTCGCACTGCCGGCGGTGAACGGCACGATCATGCGTATCGGCTTACTCGGAAATTTCTCTGCTGTCCGCGCGGGTGCCGGCACTGCAAGTAGTGCCAGACCGATCACAACAAGATGAGCGAATGAAGCTCTTTGCACAGTACGCATGGTGCCTCCCATTGCGTGTCAATTTGCGGCCGGACTCAGCCCGCGCCTGCCTGCGGTTTGATGCGGCGCACCGCGGGCGCGAGCATGACGATCAATATCAGCACGGTGGCAATCATGAACACGAGGCTCAGCGGGCGTGTGAAGAACACCGACGGGTCGCCGCGCGATATCAGCAAGGCGCGCCGCAGATATTCCTCCATCAGCGGGCCGAGCACATAGCCGAGCAGCAGCGGCGCCGGTTCGCACTCGAGCTTCATGAGTACGTAGCCCAGCACACCAACGAAGGCGCACAGATAAAGATCGACCGGATTGTTGCTGACGCTGTAGTTGCCGATGCAGCAGAACATGATGATCGACGGGAACAGCCAGCGGTACGGCACGCGCAGCATGCGCACCCAGATGCCGACCAGCGGCAGGTTGAGAATGACCAGCATCAAATTGCCGATCCACATGCTCGCGATGAGGCCCCAGAACAACTCCGGCTTGGACATCATCACGTGCGGCCCGGGTTCGATGCCCTGCATGGTCATCGCCCCCAGCATCAGCGCCATCGTCGCGCTGGTGGGGATGCCGAGTGTGAGCATGGGTATGAACGAGGTTTGCGCTGCAGCGTTGTTGGCCGCTTCCGGCGCAGCCACGCCCTCGATCGCGCCCTTGCCGAAGCGCGATGGATCCTTCGCCAGTTTCTTTTCGAGCATGTAAGCCGCGAACGTGGACAACGCAGGGCCTGTGCCCGGCAGCACGCCAAAGATCGCGCCCACAATCGTGCCGCGCACGGTGGGCCAACTTGCATCCTTGATGTCCTGCTTGACCGGCATGAGATTCTCGATGCGGCCGGTGAATACTTCGCGCGCCTCCTTTTTCTCCAGATTGGTGACGATCTCCGCCACCGCGAACAGTCCCACTGCGATTACCGTGAAGCCGATGCCGTCGGACAGTTGCGGGATGCCAAAGGAGTAGCGTGACATTCCCGAATTGACATCGGTGCCCACCAGCCCCAGCACCAGCCCGAGTACCACCATCGCCAGCCCCTTGACCACGTCGCCCTGAGTCATCACCGCGGACGCCACCAGGCCCATCAGCATCAGCGAGCAGTATTCGGCGGAGCCGAACGCGAGCGCCCATTCGCCCATCGGCGGCCCGGCTACCGCGATCAGCAAGGTGCCGGCGCAGCCGGCGAAGAATGATGCAAGCGCCGCCGTCGCGAGCGCCGGCCCGGCGCGCCCCTGCCGCGCCATCTGGTAGCCGTCGATGCAGGTCACCGCGGAAGCAGTTTCGCCCGGCAGGTTGACGAGGATCGAGGTGGTGGAGCCGCCGTACTGCGCGCCGTAAAAAATGCCCGCGAGCATGATCAACGCCGGCAGCGGAGGCAAATTGAATGTGATCGGAAACAGCATCGCTATCGTGACCAGCGGACCGACGCCCGGCAGCACGCCGATCAACGTGCCGAGCAGCACGCCGATGAAACAGTACGCCAGACTCTGCAGCGAAAACGCCACGCTGAAACCGAGCATGAGGTTGTTCAGGATGTCCATATCAATAGCTCCCGAACAACGGATAGGGCAGCTTCAAGCCGTAGACGAAAACCGCAGCGGCAAACGCGCTCATCAGAATGGCGAGCAGCAGCACTTCCCTGAGGCGGAACTCACGGCCGGCGAGCGCCGCGATGACTAACAACAACATGAGCGCCGGCACCAACCCCAGCTTCTCCATGGTGAGGCCGAATGTCACGATCGACAGCGTGATCAGCGCCAGAGGCCGCCAGCCCCACGTGCCGCGCACCGGCTCGCCGGTGCGGATGCCGCGTATCATTATGTACACGCCGAACAGGCAGAGTATGCCGCCCAGCACTGTTGGAAAATAGCCCGGCCCCATGCGCGCCGCCAGACCCATCGGATAATCGCGCGCGAAGAAAACGGTAAGCACGCCAAGCGCAAGAAACAGCAGCCCGGCAAGGAAATCCTTGTTGTTGCGCAGTTCCGGCTTCATGTGTGGAACAGGAATTTTGCGTACTCCTCTTCACATAATGGAACTGTATTCCCGGACAGGCGGGCGGTCAATCGCGCAAAATATTGCGCAAAATATTGGGTAGCGCGCCTCCGGAGGGGCGGCTTGCACCACTGCCTACGGCCATTTCCACGAGATGGTCGATATCGTGCGTTACGCGCGGCCCAAGGATCATACCGACAAAATCGTCATCATCATGGTCGAGACGCCCGCCGCGATCGAAAAGATCGATGAGATCACCGACGTGGAAGGCGTCGATGTGATCAACATCGGCGTAAATGATGTGGCTCTGGCGCTGGGCTATCCGGGCCAGCCGGAGCACCCTGGGGTCACCGCGCTGCTCGAAAAAGCCATTGCGCGCGTTGTCAAAGGCGGCAAGACTCCGGGGTTGAATGTGCTCGTCAACTGGGAGCAACGCATGCCATGGCTGCTGTCACAAGGCGTGCGATGGTTGAACGCGCGCACCAACAATATTATTGCGCGTGGGGCGCGGCAGTACACTGATTTGCTGAAACAGCACCGTCCCTGAACACGACTATTTCGCCAACCCCTATTACGCCCGGTGGTTAACGCATTACCGCGATGCTTGCCAGTTCGCACCCGTTATCAGACGCGACATTATTGGCTGGGCGGCACGCAGGAAAGAAACCGCGAATCCATTCTGCTATCATTCGCGTGCCAACCGTTTGAATGGAGCCGAAAAATGACGACGCGGGTTCGCGCGAGCTGCATCATCAACGCGGTCGCAGTGATTGCGTTCGGCGCCAGTTGCGGCACGATATGTGCGGCGGAAACCCAATATCCACCCCGTCCGGTACGCATGGTGGTGCCGTTCGCGCCGGGCGGTGGCCTGGATATTTTGGCACGAACCCTGTCACCGGCCCTGACTGCCGCGACGGGGCAGACGTGGGTCGTGGATAATCGCAGCGGCGCCGCCGGCAACCTGGGGGCGGAGATCGCCGCCCGGGCAAATCCGGACGGCCAGACGGTCCTGATGGCTCTGAATACGCAGCTCACCGCGAACCCGTCGCTTTACAAGCTTTCGTTCAGCGCGGAAAAAGATTTCCAGCCGCTCACGATGCTCGGTACGACGGAGCACGTTATTACGCTCCATCCAGGTGTGCAGGCCAAGACGCTGAAGGAGTTTCTCGCGCTTGCGAAACAGAAGCCAGGCGCCCTCAATTACGCATCTGCTGGCGTGGGCAGTGCAATCCACATGGCCGCCGAGCTGCTCAAGCAACGCGCCGCCATCGACCTGGTGCATATCGCGTACAAGGGAGGCGGGCCGGCCGTCGCCGCGGTGCTCGCGGGTGAAAGCCAGGTAATTCTTGCCACGTCCGCGTCAGCCATACAGTTTATAACGGCCGGACGGCTGCGTGCGCTCGCGACGACCGGGCCAACGCGTTCCAAGGTGCTGCCAGAGTTGGCGACCGTGGCTGAATCCGGTTATGCCGGATTCGACACGAGCCAGTGGTATGGCGCGCTCGTGCCGGTTGCCACGCCGAAATGGATTGCGGAACGTATTCGCGATGAGCTACTGAAAGCAATGCAGCACGCCGACGTGCGGGCAGCCCTGGCAAGCCAGGGCGTGGAGCCCAAGACCACTACGCCCCTCGAGCTTGCGGCCCGCATTAAGAGCGAAACCGCCATGTGGGCTTCGGTAATCAAAACCGCAGGCATTCGTGCCGAATAGACATCGAGCGCGCGGTGAGTTACGCAGTACGGCCGCTCTACCGCGGCAGAAAGGGCTTTACCGCATCCGCTTCGTACTGCCACAACTGGATGTGCGTGCGCTTTTGGATTCGCCATTGTTCGGAATCCGTCCGTACGAACTCGTCAATGTACTTGAGTCCGCGAATGCGCACGCGATTCCCCTCGACCACATGCGCGATGGCAAACGTGTTGACCGTGGCCGTTTTGCCGGTCAGCTCGATAACCGAATTACAAGCCGTATGGTTGCTCGCCGTAAACTTGCGCATCAAGGTGCAAAAGTAGTGTGCGATCGCCGCGCCGCCGGTCAACGTGAACTCCGTATCGCTGCCGCTGTGGTGAGTCGCTACCGCGTCTTCGGTGAAGCAGGCGGCGAGGCGGCCTTCCTCTCTTCCATCCAGGCCATGGCAGTAGTTGTCGAGGACCTCGCGCACCTTGGATTTGTCGACAAATTCCCGCAACGTTGCCGTGTCAATGGGGGTCGGGCGCACGTTAGATATCCTCATTTCAGCAAATTCGAGACAGCGCGCGGCTGCTCGACATTGGTTGCTCCGCCAGCGGTACTCACGAACTGTCCGATCGACTGACTTTACTGGCGTCACGAGCATACCATAGTGCTCCACCAGGAAAAACGAGCGGGAATGCTTGCGGCGGCACATCCGATCCAGGCTGGGGCTCGGTATAAAACAGTTCCATCATCGCGGCAAAGGGCATCGTGGAGGAGAACAAAATGAAGACCGTACGAATCAACAAAACAAAGCGCCTGCTGGCGTCAGGCCAACTGGCTGTTGGCGCCGTACTCACATCGCCGGCGCCCGATCTCGTCGAAGTCGCGGCAGTCGCGGGTTTCGATTTCGTGACGATCGACGCGGAACATGAGCCGATCGACGACGCGCAACTCGTTCACCTCATTCGTGCGGCCGAGGCGTTCGATATCACGCCGATCGTTCGCGTCGCCAAGGACCCCGACCGGCTGTTGCGCTTGCTGGACGCGGGAGCGCAGGGTATCCACGTGCCTCGTTGCAATACGGCCAGCGACATGCGGCAGGTCGTCGAATGGACGCGTTTCCATCCGCATGGGCAGCGGACGTTTTACCGATTGGGCCGTGGCGGAAACTTCAGCCGTGACATGACTGATGATGAATGGGCGAAGGAAGCCGATGCGCAACTGCTGGTTATCGCCATGATCGAGGAAGCATCCGCTCTCGCCCATCTTGACTCGATGCTGGCCGTCCCGGGGATCGATGCAATACACATCGGCCCGAAAGACCTGTGGCAATCGCTGGGTATGCCATCTGACGCGGAAGTCGACCGCGCAATAGACCAGATCGCGACAGCGGTGCGCGCGAGCGGCAAGCAGCTGAGCATGCAGGTTCGGGCCGTCGACGATCTGCCGCCCCAAATCGCGCGTCACCAAGCCAGAGGCGTCACCATGATAAGCATCCCGCTCCTGGGTTTACTGCTGCGCAACAGCGCCGATCTGGTGCGGACGATCCGTGGAGGGAAGGCGTAACGCGTACTGCGAGATTCTCATCTCATGTCATCCTTGCGTGGCCGCTCGATTACATCGAAATCAAGGCAATACACCCGCAAACGCGATTTTTCATTGGCGTGAGGATGATAGCGACCGCACTCGTTTTTCGATGCGCGCGACGTAGCGTTCGAGCGGCTGCAAGCTGACTTCGGTGTGCCCCCGGCCGAAATCGAAGGGGTTGTCGATGTCGCGTATCAGGCGATAGAGATACCAGTAAGTGAGGCTCAAGAAACCCGTTACCACCGCCGCCACCGCCGGCGTGCGAAAGCTGCATGCAAGCAAAAGCAGAAATACGAATACGATGAAAAACTCGAACAGCGCATAGGCCGAACCCATGAACTCGGTGCGCGTGATGGTGTAGGCGCGCGTGAGGGCGCGGCGCAACTGGTTAATGTCGCCCAGCATGCGCACGGTGATCTTGTCCAGCCCGGCGTGTTCCATGCGCTTGATCTGCTCGTCGAGGCGTTTTACCGCGGGGAAAATATCCTCGGAGCGCTTGGCCGAACCCTGGAACCACGCGAGCGTTTCGCGCGCGGTGTCGAGCACCACGCCAAGCAGTTCGCTGTGCGTGGGCGCATCGGCCGGATAGTCCTTGGTGCGCGAGGCCATCACCGACGCCTCGACGAACCAGTCTTCCATGATTTCGAGCTGGCAGGCGATTTCGCCCGGCAGCCGCTCGGCTTCCTTGAAATCGGTGATGGTGCCGGCAAGGATAAACCCCATGATGAAGACCAGCGCGGTAAAAATCACGTTGAGATCGGAATTAAATTCGATGAACCCCTTGAAACCCATCAATTCGTCCAGCACGAGCTTCAGCGCGGTGAGCGCGGCCGCGACCGGTACGCTGGTCCAAAAAAGCCGCCAGCGGGTTAACGGGACGTGCGGCGCCGGGGCGGACGAAGGGGTATGGGTAGGGGACGAATGCTTGCTCATGTGATGATTCCTTTTCCGTTTTTGGGATGTTCCCGCGCTTGCGGCTTAAGCAGAACGGCGGGCTTGATTCTGATTCACGCGATAACCGGTTGAATCACAATCACGATTGCGCCGCGCACCATCACCCGTGCCGCGTACCGTGCGTTGAGGCATATCCGCATACGGCGAATTTTTCATCCCGGTATCCTCCCAAGTCAGTGTAAACCGAATTGTATTGCCGCTGCGTTCTTGCGGCGTAGAATGGCGCATCTTCCATATCGGTATTGGACTAACGCCATGTTCAAATACACTCTCCCGCGCTGGCTGCCGGCCACGTTCACTCTGTTGCTGTCGATGGCAAGCGCCGGCGCCGCCGACTACCCCACGCGCCCGGTGCGCGTGATCGTGCCGTTCGTGGCGGGCGGCGGCACGGATCTGCTGGGGCGCTTTGTGTCTCAACGGCTCACCGACATACTGGGCCAGCAGTTCATCGTGGATAACCGCGGCGGCGCCGGCAGCATACTCGGCACGCAGATACTCGCGAAATCAACACCTGATGGTTATACGCTGGGCGTGCTGGATACCGCGTTCGCCATCAATCATTCGTTCGCCGACAAGCTGCCGTATGACAGCGAGCGTGATTTCGTGTTTGTCGCGATCATCGCCACCTCGCCCTCGCTGATCGTGACGCATCCGGGGCTGAAAGTGCGTACGGTGCCGGAACTCATCGCGGCGGCGAAACGCCAGCCGGGCAAAATCTCCTTCGGCTCGGCGGGCGTGGGGTCATCCAGCCACCTCACGCTGCAAATGTTCCTCACCGCCGCGAAGATCGACATCCTGCACGTCCCGTTCAAGGGCGCGGGCGCGGCAATCGTTGACGTACTGGGCGGGCACACCGATCTCACGTCCGTGGTGCCGGGCACGGTGATGCAGCACATTAAATCCGGAGCAATGATTCCGCTGGTGATCACCGGCAAGGCGGCCTATCACATGCTGCCATCGGTACCCACGTTCGCGGGCGCGGGATTCCCAACCGTGGATCCGGGCGCGTTTCGTTTTCTGGCGGCGCCGGCGGGTTTGCCCGCGGCAATTCAGAAAAGACTAGGCGCCGCGATGCGCACCGCCTTGGAACCGCAGGATTTCCGCACGCGCCTGATCGACAATGGCTTTGACCCTGAATTGCTGCTGGAAGCCGGTGCGCGCAAGTATATCGATCAGGAGTTGATCAAGTGGCGCCAGGCGGTGAAGGACGCGAAGGCGAAGTAACCTTTCTATTGCGCCACCATGCCAAGCTCAGCCAGCGTTTTGCGCAAGCGCGCGTATTCGCGGTCGAGCTGGCCGGGCAGTTCTTTCGATCCAACCAGATCGATGCTCCAGTTGTTGGCCTCGGCGAATTTTTTTGCGTCCGCGTGGCGCATGGCCTTGCCGATCACCTCTTCCCAGTATGCCGCCTGCGCGGCCGTGATGCCCTTGGGGCCGAAGAGGGTGAACCACGTCGAGGCCACCACATCGTAGCCCTGCTCGCGCAACGTCGGCAAGTCCGGCAACAGCGGCAAGCGCTGATTCGAGATCGTGCCGATCAGCCGCAACTTGCCCGTGCCCGACATCGCGCTCGCGCTGCCCGAACTCGAAATACCCACGCCGACATGACCGCCCGCGACTTGAGTCGCTGTGATGCTGCCCGAGGCGTTGACCACCAGCCGCAACTTGCGTGCATCGTATCCCGCGATGCGCGCGAGTTCGGCGAGCGCAATGTGCGACGCGTTTCCAGCCGAGGTGGAAAACGCGAAGCTTAACGGGGCCGCGCCTTTCACCAGCGTATCGGCCACGTCCTTCATCGAGCGCATCGGCGAACCGGCCGCCACATACATCACCAGATCAGTATCGAACAGCTTGATGATCGGTGTCAGATCACGGTGCGTGAGCGTGCTGCCAGTGGTGATCGCCGTGGTCACCCAGCTTGATCCCAAAATCAGCAGGTAATGCGCGTCCGCCGCATGCGCGTTCACATAGGCGATGGCCAGCGTCTGCCCCTGGCCGGGTTTGTTCATCACGGTAAGCGGCGCCGGCGCCGCCGCGCTATCGGTCAATATCTTTTGCAGCATGCGCCCGACGCGGTCGTTCGCTCCCGCGGGTTGCGCGCCGACCACCACCTCTACCACCTTGCGCGGCTTCCACGCCGTGTCGGCCGCGCGGGCAGGGAGCGCACCCGACCCAATCGCAATCACAATCAACAAACAACGGAGCATAATTCGCCTATTCAGAATCGTGGAGTCAACAATTGAAGCAGTTGACTTAGTCTTCGAAGTCTGCGACAACCCGCTCGATACTGTCAATTTTGCGTTGCATTTTACGTTGCAGTTTTCTTGTCCATTATGCGCTTGCGATTTTTCAGGAGGCGAACCGCGTGACATCCATGACATCCTCGATTACCGCACCACGAACACTGGTCAATAAAATCTGGGATAGACACGTCATCAAGGAGTTGAGCGACGGCCGCACGCTGCTGCACATCGACCGGCATTTTTTGCACGACGGCACCAGCCGCCAGGCGTTCGACGGCATGCGCCGCATCAAGCGCCCGGTGCGCAATCGCAATCTCACTTTCGCGGTGGTCGACCACATACTCTCGACCCTGCCTGGGCGCACCGGCGAATCTCACCCGCCCGGCATTGAGCGTATCCACGCGCTACGCGACAACTGCCGCGAATTCGCGGTCGAACTCTACGACGTGGATAGTCCGCTGCAAGGCATCGCGCATGTGATCGCGCCCGAACTCGGTATCACGCTGCCGGGCGCGACACTGGTGTGCGGCGACAGCCACACCGCCACCAACGGCGGGCTAGGCGCGCTGGCGTGGGGCATCGGCACCACCGAGGTGATGCACGTGATCGCCACGCAGGCGCTGCTGCAACGCAAACCCAAACAAATGCGCATCACGTTTAACGGCAGCATCGGCCCCGGCGTTTATGCGAAGGATCTGATTCTTTATTTCATGTCGCGGCACGGCGTCGCTTCGGGCACGGGTTGCGCGGTCGAGTATGCCGGCCCCGCGATGCGCGCGCTGCCCATCGAGGCGCGCATGACCATCTGTAATATGTCGATCGAATTCGGCGCACGCATGGGCATCGTCGCACCGGACGACAAGACGATCAGCTATGTCGCCGATCGCCCGTTCGCTCCGAAAGGCGCGCAGTGGGATCGCGCCGTTGCCGAATGGCGCTCGCTTGCATCGGACGCGGATGCGGTGCTCGACAACGATGTCGAAATCGACTGCAACCAGATCGGACCACAAGTCACCTGGGGCAATTCGCCGATGGACGCCGCCGCCATTGATGAAGCGCTGCCCGATCCGTCAACATTCACCGACGCCGCCCGGCGTCAGGCATTGGAGCGGGCGTATACGTACATGAACCTCGCGCCGGGCCGCACGCTTGAAGGCGTGCCAATCGACTATGCGTTCATAGGCTCGTGCACCAATAGCCGTCTCTCGGACCTCGAGGCAGCAGCGCAGGTCGTACGCGGACGTAAAG
The DNA here is from genome assembly GCA_945901405.1 of Bordetella parapertussis. Lineage (GTDB taxonomy): Bacteria > Pseudomonadota > Gammaproteobacteria > Burkholderiales > SG8-41 > CAMDLH01. Next base: position 64,063 of record CAMDLH010000002.1, read on the forward strand.
TGCGCGCAAGTGTTACGGCGCTGGTGGTGCCAGGCTCAATGGCGGTCAAAGCGGCGGCGGAAGCCGCGGGGCTCGATAAAGTGTTTATAGAAGCGGGCTTCGAGTGGCGCAACGCGGGTTGCTCGATGTGTGTGGGCAGCAACGGCGACCTGGTGCCGCCCGGCAAACGTTCGATCTCGACCACCAATCGCAATTTCGAGCATCGGCAAGGGCCGCACAGCCGCACGCACTTGGCAGGCCCAGCGATGGTCGCTGCGGCGGCGGTAAGCGGGTGCATTACCGACGTGCGCAAACTGCTCAATACATAATTGGAGCGCAATCATGGAACCTTTCACCGTAGTCACCGGCATCGCCGCTCCAATGATGATGTCCAATATCAACACCGACGCCATCACGCCGATGGCGGCCGGGCGCTCGACCTCCGCGGACCTCGGCAAGCTGATGTTCGCCAACTGGCGCTACAGCCTTGATGGCAGCGAGATTCCAGAATTCATTTTGAATCGGCCGCCATTCCGGCACAGCAAAATCATCGTCGCGGGCGCGAATTTTGGTTGCGGCAGCTCACGCGAACGCGCTGTATGGGCGCTGATGAAATTCGGCATCCGTGCCGTCATCGCGCCGAGCTTCGCCGATATTTTCAGGGACAATTCGTTTCAGAATGGATTGCTGCCGGTCGCCATCGGCGCTGATGATTGCGCGGCACTGGGCGCCGCGCTGGAGCACGCGAGTGATCCGCAAATCACCGTTGATCTCGAACGTTGCGTGGTGCGCACACTCGATGGACGCGAGATTTCGTTCAGCGTGCCTGCCGAGAGGCGCACGGCGCTGCTCGCGGGGCTGGATGAAATCGACGTGATTCTGAGCATGGCACCGGACATCGAAAATTTCCAGCGCGCGGATCGCGCCGAGCGGCCATGGATTTATCTCGACCGCACGTAAGCCGTTGACTCACGCCCGATATTCGCTCGAGGAGAGAAGCTCATGAGACTGCCAATGATTACTTCCACTGGTTTCACAATGGCGCTACTGGCTTTTGTAGTTACGCCGGCATGCGCGCAGTATCCGGACCGCGCGGTCCGCATGATCATTCCGTTCGCCGCTGGCAGCGCCACAGACATTTCGGCCAGACTCTATGCGGTGGAACTGTCGCGGCAGATGGGTCAACAGTTTGTTCCAGACAATCGCGCCGGGGCGGGAGGAGCAATTGGCATGCAAGCGCTTGTTAAAGCCGTGCCGGATGGCTATACCATCGCTTACGCCGGCTCCGGCCCGCTTACCATCAATCGCAGCATCACGCCCAACCTGCCATATGATGTTGAAAAGGAAGTTCAGGCGATCTCCCAAGCGGTCAGCGCGCCGTTGTTTCTCGCAATTTCTCCGACATTGCCAGTCAGGACCGTGAAGCAACTGATTGCGCTGGCGAAAACCAAGCCCGGACAACTGGCAAACGGCTCGTCAGGAACTGGAACGGTCGGCCACCTTGCGGGAGAGTACTTCAAGATGCTGAGCGAAACCCAGATCCTTCATGTGCCTTACAAAGGCGGCGCACAGGCCGCAACCGACGTGATGTCCGGTTTCGTTCAACTCCTGTTTGATCCCGCAACCAGCGTCGCGCCGTACATCCGCTCGGGCAGGCTGCGTGGGCTTGCGGTAACGGGGGCAAGGCGAACCAAGGCCTTTCCCGATTTAGCGACTATTGCAGAGGCCGGGGTGCCGGGTTACGAGGTGACTACGTGGGGCGGCATCATCGCGCCTGTTGGCGTCCCTAGGGCAATTGTCAGCAGGCTAAGCGAGGAAGTGCAAAAAGCCGCAAAATCCGCCGTCGTGACCGAACGCTACGAGGCAGTAGGCGCCGATCCTGTATCGAGTACGCCCGAGGAATTCACGGCCTATATTCGTCAGGAATTCATTAAGTGGGCGAAAATCGTGAAACGCGCGGGGATAAAACTTTGACGCGCATTTAGTAAACGACGCATTGAATGCCTGTATCGGCCGCGGCATTCATGAGCACGGCTTTCTACGACAGGCCTTGGATTACCGGGCAAACATCACGGCTTCTTCGTCGCCCCAATGGACTGCAAAAATTCCTGCATCGTCAGCCGCCGTTGCGTGAGGTAGCGGCTGAACTCCGCGCTGCCCATCCACAGATTTTCGTATTGACTGCCTTGCGCGTGTGCCTTCCATGCCGCGCTGTTGTAAACGCGCTCGATGATCGCTTCCCACGCATCCACCGCGGCCTTGGGCACGCCGCCCGGCAGCGCCACGCCGCGCGCCGTGCCCACGCTTATGTTGTAGCCGAGTTCGCGCAACGTGGGCACGTCGGGCAATGCGGGCATGCGCTGGCCCGACGACACCGCCAGCACGCGCAGCCTTTTCGCCTCAACCGCTGCGATGCTTTCGGAAACATTCTCGGTTGAAAAATGTGCGTGTCCGCCCATCACCGCCGTGAGCGCTTCCGATCCGCTCTTGAAACTCACGAACCTGAATTTGACGCCGGCTTCGCGCTCGACCATCCAGCCCAGCATGCGCCCGGAACTGGTGGGCGAGGTGATGCTGGCGGAAAATCCGCCTGGCTCGCGCTTCGCGGCGTCGATGAATTCCTTGAACGTGCGGTACGGCGACTCAGCGCCGACGATGATCGCCTGCGGATCCTGCGCCAGCAGCGCGACGGGCGTGAAGTCGTCCATGCCGATGCCCATCTCGGGCCGCAGCGTTGCCGACAGCAGCGCGCTGCCCGCGCTGGTGAGCAGGGTGTGCGGATCGCCGCGTTTGCTCTTCATGTAGCTGTAGGCCACGCCGCCCGCGCCGCCCGGTTTGTTGAGCACCGTAATCGGCACGGACACCAGTTTCTCGCGCGTCAAAATCTCCGCCAGCGTGCGCGCCACTCGATCAGGGCCGCCGCCCGGTGAAGTGTGCACCACGAGCTCCAGCGGGCGCGTCAACACGCCCTGCGCAAAACTGGCGCTGGCATTCGCGGCGGCAATGGCAAACACCACGCAGCATACGGTAATACGAATCAGGTTCATACCGTCTCTTTCTCCAATGTGGCTGCGATTATTCCGGCTGTATGCCGGCATCGCGCGTCACCTTCAGCCACTTTGCGATTTCAGTTTTGATCATCGCGGCTTGTTCTTCCGGCGTGCTGCCGACTTTCTCCGCGCCCTGGCTGGCAAGCCGGCTGTTAACCGCGGGATCGGCGAGTGCATCGAGCAATGCGCCACGCACGCGCTCGATCACCGGGCGTGGCGTGCCCGCCGGCGCGAGCAAGCCGAAGTTGCTGGTCATGATAAAACCCGGCAGTCCCGATTCGATGAACGTCGGCACATTGGGCACTGATGCCGAGCGCGTCTTGCCGCCCTGCGCGAGCATGCGCAGTTTTCCGTCACGCACGAACTGCACCACGCCCGGCATCGCGGCGATCAGCGAATGCACGTGGCCCGCCATCAAATCCACCAGCGCGGGCGCGGCGCCCTTGTACGGCACGTGCACCATTTTCACCCCCGCCACTGAACCAAACCACTCGGCGGCCAGATGGCCGACCGTGCCGCGTCCGGGGCTGGAATAGTTGAGTTCGCCCGGGCGCGCCTTTGCGAGCGCGATGAATTCCTTCACGTTCTTCACCGGCAGACTCGGGTTCACCACCAGCACCGAGGGAATCTCGGCAATGATCGATATCGGCGCGAAGTCCTTGATGGAGTCGTACGGCAATTTCTTTACCATGGCCGGGTTGATGACGAAGCTGCCGGACACCAGCGCCAGCGTGTAACCATCCGGCGGCGCAACCGCCACCGCCTCGGTACCTATGGTGCTGCCGCCGCCACCGCGGTTATCGACGATGATCTGCTGCTTGAGCACATCACTCATCTTCGGCGCGATGCCGCGCGCAACAATATCGACCGGGCCGCCCGCCGCAAAAGGCACCACCAGCCGTATCGGTTTGGACGGGTAGCCCTGTGCATGCGCGGCGAGGTGCAACGCGGCAAACGCAGGCGCCGCGCACCACCGGAACAATATAAACCTCATGGCGCTCCCCCCGAACAAGATTGACTCCGCGCAAGGATAAATCAATTCGAGTGTGTTCACTGCTTGACGAATGAAATTGCATGCCTCTATTCTTCGGCTTCTCCCACTCGCACGAGGCAAAAATCATGGCCACCGCCACCGACCGTTACGGCAATCCTGTAGACCCCATCGTGCGTTACGCGCGCGGCTCGATTCTCAAAAGCACGGATGAAGAAGTCAGACGTATGCTGCTCGCGCGCAAGATCGCGGGTGATCGTGTGCGCACGCAGGGCAAGGAAAGTGTTTACGACTTGTCAGGCATGAATCGCGGCTGTGGTCTCACCGCCGATGAAGTGGCCGATCTCACCAGCCATGTGCCGTTTTTTAATCGCTTCGAGGGCAAGACCGAGCCGTTCGCGTTGAAACACATGGCGGGTGATCCCGCCAAACACGCCGCGCTGATTCTCAATCGTGTGTCGGCTGCAAACTTCATTGCGCTGACCACGGTGCTCAAAGCGGGGGATCGCGTGTTTTGTCTCGCGCCGCTCGGCGGCATCACGCATCCGTCGGCGGTGCGTCCGATGTCGATGGCGGGGGCGAATTTCACCGAATACTTTTCGTTCGCCGATCTGGAGCACGCTTGGAACACCGAAGGCGCGCCGCGCCTGCTGCTGATCACGCCGATCACCGCTTCGAAGAAGCATCTGGATTATTCCGAGTTCAAGCGCGCGCTGGCGCTGCCGCGCGCGGCGCACACCTTGGTGTTCGTCGACGATGCGCACATGGCCTCGCGTATCGGCTTCTTCGACGAGCCGCCGACGTTTGCAGTGGGTGACATCGACTTCGCCGTGTGCTCGGCGGATAAACACGTGGCGGGGCCGCGCGCCGGCGTGTTCGTCGGGCGCAAGGATCTGGTCACCGCCATCGGCTCGCGCGCCTACGAACTCGGCCTTGAAGCGCAGGCCGGGCAATACGTCGGTGTCGCCAACGCGCTGCGTGATTTCGATCCGAAGGTGATCAAGCGCGCGGGCGAACTCGCCAAGCAGGTCGTCGGCGTGCTGCAAGGACAATATGGCGAAACGCGCGCGTACCTCGGCGGGCCGGGCGTGTCGATTTCAGGCGATGACATACTCGATATCGCGCGAGAGCAAAGCGGCAAGTCGGGCAAGCCGGCACTGGTCGCGGTGGAAGCCGCGGGCATTGTCGCGATGGAGATGCTGGAGAAAGACGGCGTGCTCACCATCGGCGCGGTGTCGATGCCCGGCAGTTCGCCGGCCGTGCGGCTGATGATGTATCCGGACGGCAGCAAGCTCGGCGTCGAGCGCATCGCGGCCTCGCTCGAAGGCGGCATCTCGCGCTTGGCGAAGATCATGGACGACAAAGATGAAGCGCGCGCGCAGTTGCTGGGCGAGTAAATCGATGTACACGCGGCTGCTGTGCGCGCTCGCCGCCGCCGTATGTGCAACGGGCGTGCACGCACAAACGTGGCCAGTAAAGCCGCTGCGCCTCATCGTGCCGTTTCCGGCGGGCGGCGGCTCCGACATCGTGGGCCGCATCCTCGCGCAACGCTTGGGTGAACAACTCAAGCAACAAGTGGTGGTGGACAACCGCGCGGGCGCGGGCGGCTCCATCGGCACCGAGGCCGCGGTGCGTGCCGCGCCGGATGGCTATACGCTGGTGCTTGCATCCACTTCCGAGATCGCGGTGAATCCGGCACTGTATTCGCGGCTGGGCTACGACACGGTGCGCGACCTCACGCCGTTGACGATGGTGGCCGCGACACCGATAGTCGTGGTCGTGCATCCGGCGTTGCCGGTGAAAACCGTGCGCGAGCTTGCGGCACTCGCCCGCGCCAAACCCGGTGACATCAATCTTGCATCGGCGGGCAACGGCACCTTCACCCATCTCGCGGGCGAGTTGTTTCGCTCAGTGATGGGGATCAAGTGGACGCACGTGCCGTACAAAGGCGCACCGCCCGCGCTGACCGATCTTGCCAGCGGTCAGGTGCAGGTGATGTTCTCCACCTTGCCGGCGGCGATGGGCTTGATCACCGCGCAGCGGTTAAAACCAATCGCAGTGTCCGCGCCCGCGCGCGTCGCAACGCTGCCCAACGTGCCGACCGCAAAAGAATCCGGCGCGCCCGATTACGAAGTTGAATACTGGTATGGCGCGTTCACCGCGGCTGCGGTTTCAAAAGACATCGTCGCGCAACTGTCGAACGAAATCTCGCAGGCCGTACGCTCACCCGACGTGATTGCCAATCTGGCGAAACAGGGTGCAACGCCCGGTACGCTCACGCAAGCGCGCTTCGCCGAACTGGTGAAATCCGAGGTTGGCAAATGGGGCAAGGTCGTGGCAAGCGCCGGCGTCAAAATCGATTGACTCCGCCTGCGGTGATAATACGTAAGTAATTGTTTTTATTGATTTTTTTACTTTGCGTTATTGAGCGCATCGATGCGCTCACGCGTCGCCGGATGTGACGCAAGATAATCGCTGACTCCGCCGCGCCTGGATGATTGCTCTACATCCGTCTCGTTCTGTTTATCCTTCGGCTTGCCCGGCTTCGCGCGGTGCGACGCTTCGAGCTTGGCGAGCATGTCCGCAAGCCTGCGCGGCGACATGCCGTTGGCCTTCAACATAGCCGCGCCGAATTCATCGGCCTCGCGTTCGTGGTTGCGCGAATACTTTGCTTGCAACACCAGCGTGGGCAAACCCGCCGCGACGCTGCTGACATCGCCGATGTACCACGACACCACGAACGCCACGATGGAGCCTTGAATCAGCATGCGCAGCCCATGGCGGCGGTTGATGTGCCCCAGCTCGTGCGTGAGCACCGCAAGAATTTCCTCGTCGTGCGCGGCGAGCGCGATCAACTGATCGGTCACCACCATGGTGCCATCGGGCAGCGCCATCGCGTTGGCGCCCGCGCCGCCGCCGTCGCGAAACAGCAGGGTGTATTTGGGCTTGCTTCCATCCGGCGGCGCCAACCGGTCAAACGCGCTGGTCAGCGCCTTTTGCCGCTCCTCCGGCAATTTTGATGGCTTGAAAATCGCCTTGTCCAGCACGCGCATGGTGCCGCCGCCCAGTTGCGCGAGTATGGTGTCGGGCACCTGATAGGCGACCCACTCCGAGGCGGCGGGCAAACCCCAGTGGTAGCCCGCGAACACCGCCGCCACGGCAACCACGATGGAAGCAACCGCCCAGCGCCAACGATGTTGCAGGCGCACCACCAGGCTGTCCTCGAAGTGGCTCGCGGCGAGCATGGCGTTCATGCCCGCGTGATCGCGCACTTCGCAATGCGCGCCATCCGGATACGAGATCAGGCGCGGCGCGGCGCCCATCGGCTCCGACACGCGCAGCGTGGTGATCGGCTCATCGCGTTGCAGCGTCTCGCCGCGCACCGACAGCACGCCATCGACAAGCGTAATGGTTACCGGATGCGCCCTGGCGCTAACGCCGTCGAAATACTGCGCGCCGACTGACAATGGCTCAGAACGAGATGTCGACATCGAATACGTTGGCGGTCTCCTGGCCCATTGCATTGACCGTCTGTTGCTCCTGCGCGAAGAACTCATCCAGGCTGCCTTGTAGGTTCAAGCCCATGTGCGTGAGCCGATACCTGGCAAGCCGGATATCGGCGAACGGCTTGAACAAGCCCAGCGTGAGTATGATGGCGATGAAATTCGTCAGGTAAATCACGAAAAGGCCGCGCGCGCGCACGTTGCTCGTGAACGCATGCGGCCCCAGCGCCGTGTGGTTCCACACGAGGTTCTGTATGCGCGCCGCGAACCACGGGCCGAAGAACATGAACAACAACAAATAAAAAATAATGAAAACGATCATCATTTGGGTTACGAACTTGTTGATCTGCGCCGGGTCTTTCATGTCACCCATGCCCGAAAACACGCCCGTAAACATGCCCGACATCGCGGCGAGCATGACAGCCACAATCACCGCCAGGATGGTTGCGCCAAACAGCTTCAGGTAGATAATATAAAACGGACTGGGCAGGGCACCGAAGGTAAATGACGAAGTGCCATACACGCTGTTGTTGTGCTGATAAGCCTTGATGCGTTGATGCGCCAACGGCATCAAAAACCCCATCGAGAAATAGCCGGCGATGGGCCACGCCAGAAACGCCTGATACGCGCCGCCCATGGAGCCGTTGAAGCGAAAGCGCAGCCCGCGATAACTGCTGTTGAGGAGCTTGAAGCAGATCGAGCGTTGCAGGAGCCACGGCAGCGCCACGATCAGCGCCAGAAATACCAGCAAACCGAGAACTATGTTGAAGCTGAGCGTCACCTGATAAACCGCCAGCAGCAGCACGCCGATGATGCGGCCCTTCAGGATCGCAATGGGGTTGCCGTGATAATCGAAGCCGTTCCCCAGAAGCGATGTGTTGCGATAAAAATATTGCATCCGCCGCACCTTGGCCCACGCGGAGTAGATGCCGAGCGTGAGGATGGTCAGCGCAAGATTGACGATCCAGATACGGAAGTATTCGCCGCCCTTGCCGGTGAATTCAATCGGGCTGTTTGTGGAGGGATTGCCGGCGCCATTGATTTCTGAATCCATGTGATCTCCCTTGCAATAGACATTGTTTTTTTGACACAGCGTGCAATTCTGATGGCAGAAACCAGACACCAGCGGGAACTCTATCGCCCCGCGCCGCCGCGGTCAATTACCCGTCATTTCTATGGCGATGCGCCCGGCCGCCCGATACACTCGCCAGGCGCGCATTCGCCATCCGGCGCGAGCGTCCGATAAACACCTCAAGCTGGCATAAAAATGGTCAAGCGGGCCACTAAACCCCGGCAAACGCTCACCGCGGAGACGCCCTTCTTCTTTTGAGAGCACCACATGACCATACGCTCCATCACACCAATTAACCTCGATCTACCTTTCGAGGTCGGCGGCCCCAAATCACAATTCGCCGGACGCCCGCGCCAGATGGCGATGCTGCTGGTACGCGTCGAGACCGACGACGGCATCGTCGGCTGGGGCGACGCGTTCGGCTACGCGGTGTGGCCGGTGACACGTGTCGCCATCGACAAACTCGTCGCACCCATGGCCATCGGCCGCGAGGAAACCGACATCGTGGGCCTGATGGACGATCTGCAACGCAAGCTGCACATCGTCGGACGCACCGGGCCGGTGGTGTATGCGTTGTCGGGGCTGGACATTGCTCTATGGGATATCGCCGGCAAACGGGCCGGCAAGCCCGTGTGCGAACTGCTCGGCGGCGCACGCCGTGACAGCGTGCCCGCCTATGCGAGCCTCGTGCGTTATGGCGACGCGGCGCTGGTTGCGCGCAACGCGAGTGCGGCAGTAGCGCGCGGCTTCAAGGCGATCAAGCTACATGAAATCACTGCCACCGAGGTGAAAGCCGCGCGCGAAGCGGTTGGCCCCGACATCAAGATCATGATGGACACCAACTGCCCGTGGACGGTGGATGAAGCCATCGCCGCCGCCAAAACCGTGAAGCCCTACGATCTACTCTGGCTCGAAGAACCGGTTTATCCGCCGGAAGATTTCGCGGGCCTTGCGCGCGTGCGGCGCGAATGCGGCATTCCGCTTTCGGCGGGCGAGAATGCAATGAGCCCGATGGATTTTCGCGCGATGTTTACCGCCGGTGCGGTGGACGTGGCGCAACCGAGTGTCACCAAAATCGGCGGCATCAGCGAGATGATGCGTACCGCGAAGCTGGCTGATGAGCACGACATTCAGCTCGTGCCGCACTCGCCGTACTTCGGCCCGGGGCTGCTCGCCAGCATCCACATGGCCGCCACGTTCGCGCGCGAAACCATGGTCGAATATTCATTCGTCGAACTCGGCGCAAACCCGCTGGGTGACGCAATTGTAGTCATCGATGGACGGCTCAAAGTGCCCGCTGGGCCGGGTCTGGGACGCGATCCTGATGCACGGATTATTGCGCGGCATAGAGCGGAATAAGGTGGATTAACTTTTCGGTGCGAGAGCTTGCTTCCCCGATAGTTTTGGCCGTGCTGTGTGGAAGGAAGTTATTCTGCAACACACGAAGGCGCGGGCGACGAGACCCCATGTGAGCCGCCGGGCAGCGCAGCCGCGCCGGGGGAAGTCGGCGAGGACTGTCTGAGTCCTCGCGGGGGTATCGCGAGGGCGAGTTCCGCAGCCGCCGGGCTGCCCCCGGCGAACTTGAAGCGCCGAATATCGATTGCTGCGTTGATTGCCCCCTCACCCCAACCCTCTCCCCGCAAGCGGGGCGAGGGAGCCGTGTCGTGGAATGCGAAGATATCAAAGCATTGACGAATTAGTATCCAAAGCAACACAACTACTACTTCCCAACACTCCACAACTACTCAGGCCGTATCCCAGCCGCCTTCACCACCAGCGCCCATTTTGCGATCTCTGATTTCAGAAACGCTTCAAACACCCGAGGCGTGCTGCCGACTGTTTCAAGCCCCTGCGCGATGAGTTTTTCCTGCACTGCTGGCAGCGCCATGATGCGCACGATCTCGGTGTGCAAACGCGTCACCGCAACTGGCGGCGTGCCCGCCGGCGCCACCACGCCGTACCAGTTATCCACTTCAAACCCCGGCAGCGTTTCGCTTGCAGTGGGCACTTCGGGCAACAGCGCGATGCGTTTTTTGGTGGTGGTGGCAATCGCTTTCAGGCGCCCGGTCTTCACGTGCTGCAAGCCGCTCACCACCGCGCTCACCGCGTATTGCACCTCGCCGCTCAATAGCGCGGTGAACGCCGGCGCCGTGCCTTTGTAGGGCACATGCACGGTTTTTATTTTTGCCGCGACGTTGAGCAGTTCGCCCGCGAGGTGCGGGATGCCGCCGCTGCCGCTGGACGAAAAATGAATCTTGCCGGGATTGGCGTTCACATGCGCGATGAATTCACCCAACGTTTTCACCGGCATCGACGGGTGCACGTAGATCAGCGAAGAAGTCGATACCAGATGGCTCACCGGCGCAAAATCGCGCGTGATGTTGAACGGCAGTTTGGGATACAGCGATGGATTCACCGCGAGATTGCCGGTGGTGCCGAGAAACAGCGTGTTGCCGTCGGGCGCGGCCTTGGCCACGATGTCGGTGGCGATGATGCCGTTCGCACCCGCGCGATTGTCGACGATCGCGTTCTGCCCCAGGCCATCGGCGAAATGCGGCGCGAGCAAACGCGCGGCGGTGTCGATGGGGCCGCCGGGCGGAAAGCCGACCACCAGACGTATAGGTTTGGCTTGCTGCATCTGCGCGTGCGCCAAACACGGCATCAGCACAAGCCACAACGCGCCTGCCAAGTAGTTACTTAACTTATTGTTTTTAAACACTATTTTACATCGCTGAGACGGGCTAATTTATTGCGTGCGTATGTTCGCCACCTTCGCGACATTCGCCCACTTCGCCATTTCCACCGGCAGAAACTTGCGCACTTCATCGGGCGTGCGGAAATCCGCATCCACGCCTTCCGCCTCGAAGCGTTTGATGGTCTCGGGCAATTTAAGGTAACGCGCGATTTCCGTGTTGAGCTTGCTGACAATGCCGGGCGCGGCGCCCGCGGGCGCGCCTATGGCCCACCAGTTGTTCGCCTCGTAGCCCGGTATGCCCGACTCCGCGATGGTCGGCAAATCAGGCGTGGGCAACGCGCGTTTGGCGCCACTCGTCGCAAGCGCGCGGATCTTGCCGCCCTTCAGATGCGGAATGGTTTGTATCAGCGCACCCAGATTGATGTGCCCCTGCCCCGCCATCACATCGACCAGCGCCGGAAAGCCGCCTTTGTAAATCACCACGATCAATTTCATGCCCGACATGTGATGAAACAACTCGGTGCTGAAGTGCGCATAGCCGCCGGACGAGGCCATCACCAGCTTGCCGGGGTTGGCCTTGCCGTGCGCGATCAACTCCTTCACGCTGGTCGCCGGCAGCGACGCGTGCACAGACAGCACGCTCGGCCCCAGCCCCAGCGTGCCCGCCCACGCGAAAGAATTGATCGGATCATACGGCAGCTTGCGCGTGCCGCCGTTGACCGCGTGCGCGGCGGATGCCACCAGCAGCGTGTACCCATCGGGCGCGGCGCGCGCGACGATCTCGGTGCCGATGATGCCGTCCGCACCCGGACGATTGTCGAGCACCACCTGCTGCCCGAAACGTTGCGTTAGGTACTGCGCCAGATAGCGCCCCATGATGTCGTTGCTGCCGCCGGGTGCGAAAGGCACGATCATGCGGATCGGCCGCGCGGGGTAGCCGGGCGCGGAGTCGGCGCCGCCCTGTGCCGCGGCGGCGTTGACCACAATGCCCAGCAACGCAGCCACGCCCATCGTGAAGCGTATCGGCATGAAATTCTCCCGTATTTCGTGAAATGAGTTGAAGCGGATTGTCGCGTGCTGTCGTTCGCTTGTCGAGCAAGCCAGCGCGCAGGCGTGCGCGCAAGCACTGGTAAAACACTGCGGGCCGGAGCGATTGTTATGGGGCAGCGACTGGCCATTCGCCGCGTTTGAAGACAAAGTGACCTACGGCGACTGCCTTGAAGCATTCAAGCGCTGGGTGCCGGACTAGACCGCCCGGCGCATCATCGGCGGCGAGACGGCGTTGAAGCTCTACTTCACTTCGTGACTGTGTTGCCGCGCGAGCGCGGTGAGCGTGGGGTTAGGCCCGCCGGTATTTTCTGATAACCTTGGGTTTTACCTACAGAAACGAGACGAGGCTACCATGGCGCTACGCCCCCCCGAAGAACGCGGCAACGACGCGAGGATGGACGCGGACAATCTTTACCGCGAGGAAATTATCACCGACCGCAAGGTAGGCACGCTGCGCATGATGTCGCCGCTCAAAAGCGACGGCACGCCCGACGCATCACGCCCGGTGCTCTACATCGGCGAAGCGCAGATCATGACCCAAGCCGGCCCGCTACCGATCAACTTTGAAGTCGAGGCCAAAAATCTCGGCGACGCCGTGGCGCAATTCGGCGACGCGGCGAAAGAGGCCGTCGAACGCACGGTGCGCGAACTGCAAGAGCTGCGCCGCCAGCAGCAATCTTCCATCGTCGTGCCCGGCGCGGGCGGCATGGGTGGGATGGGTGGCATGGGTGGCATGGGTGGCGGCGGCAAGCTGCAACTGCCTTAAGCTCGGCGACAGGTAACCGTTGAGAAGAGTATGGGCTTGAAGCGGTTCTCGCTAATTCTTGCTCTACTGGCTTTTGCCGGCTTTGCGCCCGCGCAGGATCACCACCAGCATCGTTTCAAGGATGCCGAGAAGTGGTCTCGGATATTCGACGATCCGGCGCGCGATGCATGGCAAAAGCCCGCCGAGGTCGTCGCCGCGTTGAAGCTCGCGCCCGATGCGGTGATCGCCGATATCGGCGCGGGCACGGGTTACTTTGCGGTGCGTCTCGCGCGCGCCGTGCCCAGGGGCCGCGTGCTTGCGATCGACAACGAACCGGACATGGTGAAATATCTCGCGCAACGTGCAACGCGCGAGAAACTCGACAACCTCACCGCGTTGCAAGCCGGCGACAACGACGCGAAACTCGCCTCCCCGGTGGATATCGCGATACTGGTCGACGTCTATCACCACGTGCCGCAACGCGAAAAATATTTCGCCCGGCTGCGCGAATCGTTAAAACCCGGCGGCCAGCTTGTGATCATCGACTTCACGCTCGATTCGCCCGTCGGCCCGCCCAAGCACGCGCGCATCCCCGCCGAGCGGGTGAAGCAGGAACTCAGCCGCGCCGGTTACACGCTGACTGTCGAGCATGGGTTTTTACCGAACCAGTATTTCCTCGTTTTCCGTCCAGCCCCGTAAAGGAAGAAAAATGAATGCTGCCTTCGCGCGCACCCTGTGTACCCTTGGCGCAAGCGTGTTGATCGCCGCCGCGCCTTTCGCGTCTTCGGCGCTTGCTCAGAAAGCCGCCGACTATCCGAATCGACCGATACGCGTCATCGTGCCTTTTGTCGCCGGCGGGCCGATGGATGTGATCGGCCGCCTGGTCGGGCAGAAAATCACCGGTGTATGGAACCAGAACTTCATCATCGACAACCGCGCGGGCGCGGGCGGCATCATCGGCACCGAGGCCGTGGCGAAAGCGCCGCCCGACGGCTACACCGTGCTGCACACCTCAAGCGCGCATGCGCAACTGCCCGCGTTCAACAAGCTGCCTTACGACCCGGTGCGCGACTTCGCGCCCGTCACCACTGCAACGCGCACCATCGGCTACGTGCTCGCGGTGCATCCCTCGATACCGGTTCATTCCGTGAAGGAATTGATCGCGATGGCAAAGAAAAGCCCCGACAAGCTCAACTACGGCAACACCGGCATCGGCGGCGTGTTGTATGTCGGCACGGAGATGTTCAACGCCGCGGCCGGAGGCCTTAAGATGCAGACCGTGCAATACAAAGGCATCGGGCAGATGGTCACCGATCTTGCCGGCGGGCACATCGATCTGTCGTTTCTCACCACATCGAGCGCGGTGGGCATGGTGAGAACCGGCAAGGTCAGGGCCATCGGCATCAGTGGCGCCAAGCGCTGGAAGCAACTGCCCGATGTGCCGACCATCGACGAGTCGGGCGTGAAGGGCTTCGAGTACTACGCGTGGTTCGGCTTCTGGTATCCGGCGAATACGCCCGCGGAGATCGTCAATAAATTCCATGGCGAGTTGTCGAAGGCGGTGGCCGCGCCCGACGTGCTCCAGCGCTTCGATGAACTTGGGTTCGAGCCGCACATCCTCAAGCCGGAAGAATTCGGCAAGCTGGTGCAGACGGATATGGAAGTCACGCGCAAGATCGCCGCCAAGCTCGGCATGAAGCCGCAATAACAAACACCAGCATGGACAACAACAACACCATACGCAGAAGTTTCGCCGACGTAGATTACGCCGAGGCGCTGCGCCGCGCCGAATCGCTGATTCCGCTGTTAAAGGCCGAAGCCGATGCTTCGGAGAAGCTCACCCACATCACGCCGGCCGTGCTCAACGCCTTTCACGAGACGGGCCTGCTGCGTTACATGCAGCCCAAGCGCTGGGGCGGCATGGAGCTCGATTTCGCCGCGGTGTTTGATATCCCCGAGATGCTGGGGCGTGGCGATGCGTCGGCGTCGTGGACGTTCACCAATCTGTCCGCGCATCACCGCCTGCTGGCGCTTTGGGACAACAAGGCGCAGGAAGAAATCTGGGGGGAGAACCCCGATGCGTGCATCGCATCGGGCATTGCTTATCCGCAAGGGCGCGGTCGCAAGGTTGATGGCGGCTACGTAATCAGCGGCAAGTGGGGGTTTTCGTCCGGCGTCGATGTCTCCACCTGGAACATGCTGGCGTGCATGGTGTACGAAGGCGACAAGCCCGTCGATTGGCGCATGTGTCTCGTGCCGCTGCCGGATTTTGAAGTGATCGACGATTGGCAAACGCTCGGCATGCGCGGCACCGGCAGCCGCAGCGTGCAATGCAAGGATGTGTTCGTGCCCGAACACCGCGCGCTGTGCATGCACACCGCCAAGCCCGGCTTCGAGTATGCAGGGTGGAAAGTCAACACCGCACCGCAGTACCGCATCCCCCTGTCGGGCTTCGGCGGCACCGGAATCGGCGGCAGCATGACCGGCAACGCGCGCGCCATGTTGAATGAAGTCATCGCCATGGTGAAGTCGCGCAGCACCGCCTACACGGGTGCGAAGATGCGCGACTTTCAGGCGGTGCAACTGCGCATCGGCATGGCCGGCGCAAAAATCGACGCGGCAAGCACGCTGATGCGCAACGACTGCATCGAGGCGCAACGCGCCATCGAGGCCGGCGGCGCCGTCAGCATCGAGGCGCGGCTGCGCTACAAGCGCAACAGCTCGGCCTGCATCAAGCTCGTCACCGAGGCGGTGGACAGCCTCTTTGAGATGTGCGGCGCGCACGGCATCTACGACGCCGGCCCCATGCAACGCCTGTTTCGCGACGCGCACGCCGGCGGCGCACACATCAACTTCAACGTGGATGTGAATCTTTCGCCGTGGGCGCTGGTCGCGCTCGGCGGCGAGTTCAAGAGCCCGACGTTATAGCAGCTTCATTCAATAGCGCGTGTTCAGAATCGGCATTGATCTCGGCGGCACCAAGACCGAAATCGCTGCGTTCGATGCCAGTGGCGCGCAACTGCTGCGCTGGCGCGAAGCCACGCCATCTGGCAATTACGCTGCAACACTTGCGCTGATCGCTCGGCTGGTCGGCGACGCCGAGAAATCACTCGATGCAAAAGCCACGATAGGCATAGGCACGCCCGGCGCGCTCTCGCCCGCCACGGGCCGCATGCGCAACTCGAATTCAACGTGTCTTAACAACCAGCTTCTGCACGAGGATTTGCAGCGCGTGCTGGCGCGCGAGGTGCGTCTGGCCAATGACGCCAATTGTTTTGCGCTGTCCGAGGCACGTGACGGCGCGGCGGCAAGTGCAAAGTCGGTATTCGGCGTGATCATCGGCACCGGCGTCGGCGGCGGCATCGTCATCAACGGCCGCGTGCTCGACGGCCCTAATGCCATCGCCGGCGAGTGGGGCCACAATCCGCTGCCGTGGCCGAACGACAATGAGCGCCCCGGCACGTTGTGTTATTGCGGCAAGCATGGCTGTATCGAAACGTTTCTCTCGGGGCCGGGGCTGGCGCGCGATCACGCTGTAGCGGGCATGAGCGCCGAACAGATCGTCGCACGCGCCGCATACGACGCTCGCGCAAGTGAAACGCTGGCGCGCTACGAGGAGCGCCTCGCCCGCGCGCTTGCCAGCGTAATCAACCTGCTCGACCCCGAAGTCATCGTGCTGGGCGGCGGCTTGTCGAATATCGCGCGGCTCTACGAAAACGTGCCCGCGCTGTGGGGAAAGTGGGTATTCTCCGATGTGGTGCGCACGCGGCTCGCTCCAAACAAGCATGGCGACTCCAGCGGCGTGCGGGGTGCTGCGTGGTTGTGGGAACAGGAGCATTAATTTGTATCAAGGCATTCCAATGAACTTCGATAAACCCTCGGAAATCATCAAGATTTTTTCCTGCGGTGTGATCCCCGTGCGCTACGACGGCGGTTGGAAGCTGCTGGTGCTGCGCGCCCAGAACGTGTGGGATTTCCCCAAGGGCATCGTCCACGCCAACGAAGACCCGCAGGAGGCGGCCACGCGCGAGACCGAAGAAGCCACCGGCATCACCGATCTTGATTTCGTGTTCGGCGAGGATTACAAAGAAACCGCGCCGTACGAGGGCAACAAGGTCGCGCGCTACTATGCCGCCGAGACACGCACGGATGAAATCATCCTGCGCGTCGCGAAAGAAATCGGCCGCCCCGAACACAACGAATGGCGCTGGATCACCTGCGAGGAAGCGGAAGACTTTCTGCCGCCGCGGCTGGCCAATGTGCTCGAATGGGTGTGCCGGAAAATCAACGAATGATGGCTTGATTAAATGGGCACCAGGGATCTCATGCCAGTCGTGATGCGCTATTCATCCCCAACGGCGAAGAACATGCGCACTACGCTACGCCGTTGACCGAGACCGTCACGGCACTTTTTGTGGGAAATGCGTAACCGCAACGAATCCGCATCCACATCCGTTACTCCGCTTTAACCCCGGACGCCTTGATCACGCGCGCCCAGCGTTCGTGATCCTTCTTCAGAAATTTCAGATACTCCCCCGGCGTGTCGCCGACGGTGATGGCGCCCAGCCCTTTCATGCGCGCGACGGTTTCGGGCCGCGCCAGTGATTTGCGCATGTCTTCGGACAGGCGATTGACGATGGCCGCGTGCGTGCCGGCGGGTGCGAGCAGGCCCACCCACGGCGCGGTTTCCTCGAAGCCGGGAAAGCCCGCTTCGCCCATGGTCGGCACGTCGGGAAAATCGCCATGGCGTTTGGCCGTGCCCACCGCGAGCGCACGCAGGCGTTTGCTGGCGACATGTTCGGCGATGCCAAGTATGGGATAGAACATGAACGTCACCTGCCCCGACATCACATCGGTCAACGCGGGCGCGTTGCCGCGAAACGGTATGGTGGTCATTTTCGTGCCACTCAGGTTTTCGAGTAGCGCGCCGGCAAGATGCCCGGAGCCGCCATGCCCCGGCGCGCCGTACGTCACCGCGCCCGGCCTGGCTTTCGCGGCAGCCAGTAATTCCTGCAAACTGTTTATTTTTGTTGGCGCGCCCGCGACCACCACCATCGGCAGCACCGCGACGTTGCTGATGGGCGCGAAATCCTTGAACGGATCGTAGCGCGCCTTGTCCTGCAACAATATCGAATTGACCAGCAGCGACAACGACGAGAACAGCAGCGTGTGCCCGTCGGGCGTGGCGCGCGCCACCAGCTCGGTGGCGATCTGCGCGTTCGCACCCGCGCGATTTTCGACCACCACGGTTTGCCCCAGCGTCGCGCTCATGTCCTGCGCCGTGATGCGCGCGATCACGTCGGTGGGGCCGCCGGCGGCGAAGCCCACGACGAAACGGATGGGGCGAGCCGGATAGTTTGCGTTTGACTGCGCCTGCGCAAAGCTCGCGGCCAGCGCGGTGAGCGCACTGAACACGTAAAGGGCGTATTTCATAAGTATTTGTTATTAAACGATATTTTTGGATGAATAAACTGCGGTTAGGCAACACAACAACCCCGGCGTCATTCCGGGCTTGGCCCGGAATCCAGGTCGTTCACGCATGCGCGGCATCAATATTTGGCGCCTTCGGCGCGGCGTTACGCACTGGATTCCGGGTCAAGCCCGGAATGACGGATGTAGTTTGTTCGGTTCCGTTCAAAAGAATCACTGCGCGAAATCTTCACCGAAATCCGACGCCATCACCTGACAACGCTTGATATAACGATGTTCATCGGGGCCGTAGTCGGCAACCGCGTTGTGGATGGTGCCGATGTCTTCCCACAGCATCAGGTCGCCCTCTTCCCACACATGCGCGTAGCGGTATTCGGGCTTGGTTTGATGCTCGAACAGAAACGCGAGTATCTCGTCGCTTTCCCGTTCCGGCAGTTCGTTGATGCGCATCGAGTAGCCGGGGTTCGCGTACAACACGCGGCGGCCGGTGAGCGGGTGCGTCAAAAAAATCGGATGCGACACCGGCGGCTTCGCGCGGCGCTGCGCTTCGGTCAGCGGCGGACGCTTGCTGCCTTTTTCGCGCCGCATCATCTCCCAGAATTTATTGAAGTCGTGCAGCACGGTTTTGCCTTCGAGTTTTGTTTTCAACTCATCGGGTAAGCCCTCGTACGCCGCATGCATGTTACAGAATTCGGTGTTGCCCAGCGTCTTGTCGTTGCGCCGCGGAATCTTGATGCCGTAGAGCACGTTGGCGAACGCAATGGTCTTGCTGTACGACATATCGGTATGCCAGCTTTGCCCGGCATCGGACATGCCGACCGGCTTGCCGTTCTCGACGACGTTCGACAGGATCATCACCTCCGGCAGGCCCGGTTCCTGATACGCATTGGCGATATTGATTTCAAGCTTGCCAAAGCGCGCGCTGAAATCAACCAGTTGGCGCGCGGTAAGTTGCTGTTTGGGAAACCGCAGCACGCTGTAGTCGCCCAACGCGCGTTGCACCAGATCAAACTCCGCTTTCGACAACGGCTTTGCGAGATCGAGACCCTCCACCGTGGCACCCAGTGTCTTGCCGCTGGGAATTACATTCAACATTTTGTTTCCTTCACGTCACAACCTTCAGATCAAGGGCCAGAAGCGTTGCGCGATATACGCCGAGCCCGGCGCGTGCGTAAGCTCATTCACGATCTTGTCGCCCCATGCCACCATTTCGGGATGGCCGTCTTCGTGCCTGGTGAAATGCTCGTTGCGCGCGGCGAGCGAGGTGAACTCATAGAGTATCGAATGTTTCGCCCAGCCCGCCACCGAGGCGAGCTTGCGGGTGCGTATACAGCCAGGCAGGCGCGCAAGTGCCGGCATGCGCCACTGCGCGTACCACGCCATCATTTCTTCCTCGTACTCTGGCGTGCAATTGAATTGGCCGATCTGGATGCACGGCGCTAGCTGCGCGCCCTCGCGATACGCCGGCAGTTCGGGGCCTTCGACTCGCGCAGCTTCGGTCATGATGTTCACGCGTTCACCTGTGCGCAGCGCCAGCATCTTTCGATCCGCCTCTGGCAACGACGCGTTGATCGTCGAGGGCGCGCATGCGCCGAACACCGCGGTATCGGCCGCGCCGAAAAACAGCAGGTAGTCCTGACCGGCTGGCA
>CAMDLH010000003.1 GCA_945901405.1 Bordetella parapertussis
GGTATTGTTGCGCGTAAGCCGGCGCGGCCATGAATAACGCTACCGGAGCCGCCACCACCGGAATCAAACAGAACAGGCGTTTGCGAATACCAATGGTCGTCATCGCTATTGTCCCGCCAGCAGTTGGCCCAACTCACGCGCGGAAAACTTCTCCAGGTCGAGCACGGCATCGCGCACGCGCTCGGCGCGCGGACGCGAGATCACCAGCTCGGCGTTCTCCATGAACTTCGCCGCGATTTCATCGCCGGTCAGCGCGCGCTCACCCGCGCCGCGGTTGACTTTTTCCATGTGCACCAGCTCGCGCCCGTCGCGCGTGGTGACGACCACGCCGCCGGAGAAATATTTCGGGAACTGCGATTCGGGGTCGGTATCGTGCGAAACGCGTTGCGCCAATTCGAGGATTGCCGCGTCGCTTAATGCGTCGGTCTCAAGCTCGGCAAAGCCGAACTTGCCGCGCACGAAACACGCCGCCACCACGAATTGCACGCTGAATTTCGCCATGTAATCGGACACGGGCTTGCGGCGCATGTCGGCCGGCTCGGCGACGTAATGAAACGTATCGGGATGCAGCAGCGCGCGCACCTTGGCGATGTCGGCGGGCTTCAGATTGTGCTTGCGCCGCAGCGCCAGCGCGGAGTCGGCGCAGGCATGCAGCAGATGGCAGATCGGATACGGCTTGATCGCCACCTCGTCGATCAGCCATTGCTCGCCGAGGTTATTGGTCATTGCATCGAGATCGACTTCCGCGAGCTTGCCGCCGGTATGCGAGCGGAACAATCCGTCCGGTCCTTCGTAGATGCGCCGCGTGCCGACAAAGCCGCCGCGCGCAAGCGAGGCCGCGGTGATGCCGCCGACCGCGGCCCAGCCCGGATGCATGCGTTTGTTCCACGCGCCGTCGGCGCGGTGCTCCGACATCGCGGACGTGGTGCTGCCGGCAAGCCCTTGTGCGAGTGCGAGTTTCGCCGGACTCAGGTTAAACAATTTACCAGCCGCCACCGCGCAACCAAAATGCCCGGCGATGCCGGTGGTGTGATAACCCATCGCGTGCATGAGCCCGTGCGCCGCCAGACCCACGCGCGTGCTGATCTCGACGCCGAGCGTGTACGCGGTGAGCAAATCCTTGCCCGAGGCGTCGACATGTTCACCCAGGCCGAGCGAACACGGAAAAGCGCTGCCGGTAGGATGCACGATGGCGCCCGGATGCGTGTCGTCGTAATCCAGCCCATGCGCAAGGATGCCGTTGAGCAGCACCGCGTCACGCAGCGGCAATTTCACACCCATGCCGATGACGGAATTCTTGCCGCCCTCGGCGATGCCGAGCAGGCCCGACAGCGCATGTTGCGCAAAATCAAACCGCGTCGCTGCAAGCCCGGTGCCGACGACATCGAGAATGTGATACTTCGCGTTTTCGCGCACCGCTTTCGGAATCGCTTTGTAATTCAGATTCGCCGCGAACTCGGCGATCTGTTGCGAAATACTGGCGCTGATTTTGACTTCGGTTTCGGGGTTACTGACAGGCAGGGCTTGCACATTCATGGGCGTTGCTCCGGGTACGTTTAGAATTCACACAGAAGCCGACAACTTTACCTTGGTACCGCGCGCGGTGGCAACCATCAACGTCTGGAAATCCCCAATGCTCAGAGTTCACATAAGGTATTGTTTATTAATGATTTTTTGTATGGCTGTTCAATGGGCGGCGCCGGCGCATGCGCAGTGGAAGCCGGACAAAAATGTAGAGTTCGTGATTGGCACGGGTGCTGGCGGCGCGCTCGATCACACG
The DNA here is from genome assembly GCA_945901405.1 of Bordetella parapertussis. Taxonomy (GTDB): domain Bacteria; phylum Pseudomonadota; class Gammaproteobacteria; order Burkholderiales; family SG8-41; genus CAMDLH01. Next base: position 1,781 of record CAMDLH010000003.1, read on the forward strand.
GCGCGCGTGGTGCAACGCATCTGGCGCGATGGCAGTCTCGTCAGTGCAAACGTGCAAGTGCTCAACAAGCCCGGCGCGGGGCAGGCGCTCGCACTCACGTATCTCAATCAGTTCGCGGGCAACGGGCATTATTTATCGGTGGTATCGGGAATTATTTTTTCCAATCACCTTACCGGCAAGACCACGCACGCCTACACCGACTTCACGCCTGTTGCGATGTTGTTCAACGAAGCCACAGTGTTCGCGATTAATTCGGAAGCATCGATGCGCTCCGCCCGCGATCTGCTCGAGCGTCTGCGCAAGGAGCCGTACGCGCCGAGCTTCGCCGTCGGCAGCACGTTGGGCAGCGTGACGCATATCGGCGCGGCGCTGGTGGTGAAGGCTGCCGGAGGTGACGTGCGCAAGATGAAATCGGTGGTGCTCGCTTCCTCCGGTGACTCGGTGACGCAGGTGCTGGGCGGGCACATCGACGTGGTTACGTCGGCGGCGACGCTGGTGTTGCCGCACGCGCAGGCGGGCAAGCTGCGCGTGATCGCCGTCGCCTCGCCGCAGCGCATGCGCGGCGCGCTCGCCGACGTGCCCACATGGAAGGAGCAAGGGGTGGATGCCGTGGTGTCCAACTGGCGCGGCATCATCGGCCCGCGCGGCATTAGCGCGGCGCAGGTGGCGTACTGGGAGCAGGTTTTCGCGCGCACCGTGAAGACCAGCGAGTGGCAAACCGAAGCCGCGCGCAGTCTGTGGGACGAGAGCTACCTTGCCAGCCGCGACATGCGAAATTTCATGGACGGCGACAATGCCGCGACGAAAGCGATACTGACTGAATTGGGTTTGGCGAAATAACGTGATGCACGGAGGTTGTGCGTTCTTCCGTCGCCATGTCGCGCCACGTTGCGTCATTGACAAAGCAAGGTGCTTACTGTGTAATTTGCATGGACCGCGTGCATATTCGATCAAATAACAATTGCACCGTCCGCCCACGGGTTCGTGGTTCCGCCATACGTCTGTCGAGGAGCATCCTGCATATGCCACATCCAATTCGCCTGACCCTACGCTCGATTATCATCCCGGTTTTGGCATTGTCGGCGGTGTGCGCACCGGCCCTTGCGCAAGAGAAATTTCCATCGCGGCCGATCGAGGTCATCGTGCCCACGCCGCCGGGTGGCGGCACCGATATCGCGGTGCGTATGCTGGCGGAGCTGGTCGAGCCGGCCTTGGGCCAGAAGGTGGTGGTGGTCAACAAACCGGGCGGCGGCGGTTTGATCGGCATGGCGCAGGTGGTGCGCGCCAAACCGGACGGTCACACGCTGGGCGGTTTGTGGAATGCGCCGCTCACCATGACGCCGCATATGCAGCCCGCGCCATACAAGCCTTCCGACTACGTGGCGATCAGTCTCGCCGACTCCGCGCCCACGGTGTTTTGCGTGAAGAAGGAATTCCCCGCCAACGACGGCAAGGCGTTCATCGATTACCTGAAAAAGAATCCCAATAAATACACCTACGGCAACGATGGCGTCGGCGGCACGATTCACCTGTCGGCCGAACGCATATTCTCCAAGCTAGGTGTCAACACGCGCCCGGTGCCGTTTGGCGGCGCGGGCGAGACGCTGAAGAATTACCTTGGCGGGCACGTCGACATTTACGGCGGATCGATCACGCCGATCCTGCCGTACGTCAAGGACGGCTCGAGCAAATGCCTGATGGTGACCTCAAGCGAAAAACTTGGCTCGATGCCGCAGGCGGCGAGCTTGACCGAGCTTGGTGTGCCGACGACGGGCACATTGCTGTGGCACGGCATCGTCGGCCCCAGAGGCATAGCGGGCGATCGACTGGCCATCCTCGAAAAAGCATTCGGCGAGGCGGCACGCTCGGATAAATTTCGCCAGTACATGGAGCCGCGCGGCATCAAGGTCGAGGCGGCAAGCGGCGCCGAGTTTCGTAAACTGATCGACAGCGAATATGCCGCGATGGGCGAATTGATGAAAGCCCTCGGACTCTCCAAGTAACCGCGCCTGAAACGTATTCAGGTAGCCGGGTAGCCGGGACGCAATGACACAATGGCATTGACGCTGCCGCGCGGAGAGGCCGCTGCCGGCGCGGTGTTCGTTGCACTCGCTTCCTTCGTGTTATGGGAAGCGAACCGCATGCCGGCAGGCGCGCCCGGCCAGCCCGGGCCGGGGTTCTTTCCAGCGATACTTGCAGTCGCCTTGCTCCTCTGTGGCGTGGGTTTGTTGTTGCGTAGTTGGCGGGCCACACGTGCCGCAGCGCCCGCCGAGGCGATTTCGTTTCGTTACCCGAAAGTCTGGATCACGCTTGTGGCATTGGCGGTGATGACCTTTGCGCTGGAGCCGCTGGGTTTTGTAGTATCCGCGACGTTATTTCTATTTGTATTGCTGCGTTGGTGCGGCGAGGTGCGCTGGGTAACGGCCGGCGTGGGCGCGATCCTGATCGCGGGCGCCTCGTGGTATTTCTTTGTTGCGGCGCTCGGCGTGTCACTGCCGCACGGCGTGCTGCGGCTGTAAGTGGATACCTTCGACTACCTGATGAAGGGCTTCGCGGTCGCGATTCGCCCGGACAATCTGCTGTATTGTTTTGTCGGCTGCCTGTGGGGCACCATCGTCGGCATCCTGCCGGGACTCGGCCCGATGGCGGGCCTCACGCTGCTGCTCCCGCTGACCTTCAAGCTTGAGCCCGCTTCCGCGGTGATCATGTTGTCGGGGATTTTTTACGGCGCGATGTATGGCGGCTCTACGACGTCGATACTGCTGCGCATCCCCGGCGAAGCGGCGTCGATCATGACCTGCATTGACGGCAATGCGATGGCAAGGCAGGGGCGCGCAGGGCCGGCGCTGGTGGTGGCGGGCGTGGGCAGTTTTGTCGGCGGCACGGTGAGCGTTATCGGCCTTACGCTGTTTGCGCCGCCGCTGGCGCAACTAATGCTCAAGGTCGGCCCTGCCTCGGAGTTCGCGCTGATGGCGCTGGCGCTGGTGGTTATGGGTTTTATTTCCAGCGGGCCGCCGGTGAAAACGCTGACAATGATCGTGCTCGGCCTCATCATCGCCACCATCGGTCTTGATCCGTTGTCGGGCTTTCCGCGCTTCACGTTCGGCCGCATCGAATTGAGCGACGGCTTGAGTTTCGTCGCCATGGCGCTGGGGTTGTTCGGCGTGAGTGAAATACTGCTTAATCTCGAAAACTTGCTCAATGTAAAGCCGATACATCCCACCTTCGCCAGCCTGATTCCACGCGTCGCCGATTTGCGCGCCAGCGCGCCGGCAATCGCGCGCGGCACCGTGATCGGATTCGTATTCGGCTTCGTGCCGGGCATTTCGCACGTGGTTTCGACGTTCGCCTCGTATGCGCTCGAACGCAAGCTATCGAGTCACCCGGAAACATTCGGCCATGGCGCCATCGCCGGTGTCGCCGGTCCCGAGACCGCCAATAACGCGACCACCGGCAGCGCCATGATTCCGCTGTTGGTACTGGGCATACCGGCGATTCCCGCCACGGCAATATTGTTGTCCGCGCTGATGATCCATGGCGTGAATCCGGGGCCGCAGTTGGTGAACGAGCATCCGCAAGTGTTCTGGGGGCTGATCGCCAGCATGTATATCGGCAACGTGATGTTGCTCGCGTTGAATCTGCCGCTGGTGGGGCTGTTCGTGAACCTGCTGCGTATTCCGTACGCGTGGCTGGCGCCCAGCGTGTTGCTGATTTGCGTGGTCGGCATCTACAGCGTCAACGCCAACTCGACTGAAATCGGCGTCATGGCGGTGTTCGGTCTGATCGGTTACGTGTTGCGCAAACTGGAATTCGACTGCGCGCCGCTGCTGCTAGCCGTGGTCGTCGGAGATCGCATGGAAGTTTCGCTGCGACGCGCGCTCATCATCAGCGATGGCAGTTGGACGGCCTTGCTGCAAGGCGCGTTCTCGAAGGTATTCCTCGGTGCGATCCTATTGCTGATCGTGCTGCAGGGCATCGCCTGGTGGCTGGGGCTGCGGCGCAAGGATTTGAATCAAAAAGAGTAAACATCATAGGAGAGAATCGACCATGAAATTCACCCGTGAACGTGGCAAATCCGGCCCCCGCCGCATGCGCGAACTGCTCGCGCAACCGGGCATCATTCTTGGCGGCGGCGCGCACGATGCGCTGTCCGCGCGTATCGTCGAGCAATGCGACTACCCGCTGTGCGTGGTCACTGGCGCCGGCACCAGCATGTGCCACGGCTACCCGGACATCGGCTTTGTCGCCGGCGAGGAGATGGTGTCGAACGCGCGGTATATCGCCGAGGCGGTGGAGATACCGGTGATCGTGGATGCCGACACCGGCTACGGCAACGCGATCAACGTCATGCGCACCGTGCGCGCATTCGAGCAGGCGGGCGTGGCGGGCATACACATCGAGGATCAGGACTGGCCGAAAAAGTGCGGCCACCTGTCGGGCAAGAAACTCATCCCCACGCAGGAGATGGTGGGCAAGATCAAGGCCGCGCTCGATGCGCGCCGCGATCCGGATTTCCTCATCATTGCGCGCTGCGACGCGGTGCTGGTCGAAGGCATCGAAGCGGCGCTGGCGCGCGGCGAATCGTATAAAGAGGCCGGCGCCGACATGCTGTTCATCGAGATGCGCGAGTCTATGGACGAGATGCGCGCCATCGCCGAGCGGTTTCGCGGACGTATTCCGCTGCATTACAACCATTCGCCCAGCGGCATGGTGCCGCGCCTGCATGTTTCGGAAATAGAGGCGCTGGGATTCAGCACCTGCTGCTTTTATGCGCAACCGGTGATGGCCGCGGTGAAAGCCATGCGCGACGTGTTAATGGAGATCAAGCGCAGCGGCAATTCGCTCACGGTGTGGGACCGCATGATTCCGTTCGACGAATTCTGGGAAGTCGGCGGGCTGTCGAAAGTCAAGGCGCTGGAGAAGAAGTATGGCGTTTGATCCGGTACGGCTGGAACTGGTCAAGAACGCGATCGGTTCCGTGGTCGATGAGATGGTGCTCACCGTCGTGCGCATCGCCTACTCGTCGATCATGAAGGACACCATGGATTTGTCGAGCGCGTTCTGCGATGCGCGCGGGCGCATGATCGCGCAGGGCTTGTCGCTGCCGCTGCATCTGGGCTCGATACCCGATGCGATGGACGCGGTGCGTGCTGAGTACGGCGACACACTGGCGGAAGGCGATATCGTGGTATTCAACGATCCGTATCAGGGCGGCATGCACCTGCCTGACATCTTCATGGTGAAGCCGGTGTTTGTTGGTGAGCGGCGCATCGGCTACGCGGTGGTGGTGGCGCATCACAACGACATGGGCGGTCGCGTGCCCGGTTCGAGCGCGGCCGACTCGACCGAAATATTCCAGGAGGGGTTGCAAATCCCCGTGCTCAAACTCTATGACCGCGGTGTGCCCAACGAAACGCTGATCAGCATGATCCGCCGCAATGTGCGCATCCCCGATGTCATCATGGGCGATATCGACGCGCAAATCGCCGCCTGCCGCATCGCCGATCGCGGCATGAACGAGCTGGCGGCCCGTTTTGGCGTTGATCAACTTGAACAATACTTTGATGAGTTGCTGGATTATTCGGAGCGCGAGGCACGCCGCACCATCCGCGCCATCCCCGACGGGGAATACCGCTTTTGCGACTATCTTGACGACGATGGTGTTGATTTCGGCCGGCCAGTGAAGGTGTGCGCCCATGTGCTGGTGCGTGGCGAGGACCTGACGATGGATTTGAGTGAAACGAGTCCGCAGGTGCGGGGTGCGATCAATTCGACGCTGTCGTTCGCCAAGTCGGCGGTGTATTTCGCTATACGCGCCATCATGGATTCCGATGCGCCGAACAATGCAGGCTTCATGCGCCCGATCCGCGTCATCGCGCCCGAGGGATCGCTGCTCAATCCGCGCCGGCCGGGTGCTGTCGCCGCGCGCGGAGTTTCGGGCTTTCGTCTGATCGACGCGATCTTCGGCGCGCTGGCGCAAGCGGTGATCGAGCGTCCACGCGCCGCCGGCGAAGGAGGGACCACCAGTTACTCGATAGGCGGTTACGACGACGATGGACGTTTTATTTTGTTTCGCGAGGCGATCATGGGCGCGTGGGGCGGCGGCCTCGAGCGCGAAGGTATCGATGGCGTCGCGAACCCTGCGGCCAATATCAGCAACGCGCCGGTGGAAATGGTCGAGAACCAGGCGCCGATACGCGTCGAGCGTTACGAACTGGATGCCGACAGCGGCGGCGCGGGGCGTTGGCGTGGCGGGATGGCGGTCACGCGCCAACTGCGTTTTCTGGGCGCGCGCGCCACGCTGCAGTTGCGATCCGACCGGCGCAATTTCCCGCCGTACGGTCTTGCCGGCGGCAAGCCAGGGCGCGGCTCGATGAATTTGCTCGACGAAGGCGATGGCCAATGGAGCGAGTTGCCGACCAAGTTCACGCGCGCCATCAGCAAGGGCCATGCGTTTTGCCACACCTCGGCGGGTGGCGGCGGATACGGCGAACCCTACTTGCGTGATGCCGAAAAGGTGCTCGCCGACGTGCGCAACGGCAAGGTTAGCATCGCCGCAGCCGAACGCGACTACGGGGTGGTAGTTCAGCCGCGGCCATGGCGTATCGATGCCGAGGCCACCGCGCGCCTACGCAGTGGCAGTGCGCCGCGCGCGAACGCGGGAGCAGTAGCAAAATGAGTGATTCAGCACAATCGCTTCGTGTGGGTGTCGATATCGGCGGCACCTTTACCGACCTCGTGTTTCTGCACACGGATGGGCGTCTCGATAAACTCAAGGTTCCATCCACGCCCGACGACTATTCGCGCGCGATCACCGAGGGCATCGCGAGTTATTGCGCCCGGCACCAGCTCGACGCCGCGCATATTTTTGAAGTCGTGCATGCCACCACGGTGGCGACCAACGCCATACTCGAACGCAAGGGCGCGAAGACTGCGCTGATCACCACCAAGGGCTTTCGCGATGTGCTGGAGTTGCGCCGCATTCGTATTCCCATGTCGTACGATCTGGGTTGGGAAAAACCAGCGCCACTGGTGGAACGCGAGTGGCGTATCGAAGCCGCCGAGCGGCTGGACGCGCGCGGCAACGTACTGGCGCCGCTCGAGCCAGCGGCGATGGAGCAGGCTGCCGCGCAACTGTTAAACACCGGCATAGACGCAGTGGCGGTGTGCTTCCTGCACAGCTACCGCGATGCGCGTCACGAGAAGCTCGCTGGCACCGTGCTGCGCCGCCTGTTGCCCAACGCCTACATCACGTTGTCGCACGAAGTGCTGCCCGAGATGCTCGAATACGAGCGCACCAGCACGACCGTGGTCAACGCCTACGTTGGGCCGTTGATCGGGCAGTACCTGGCGCGTTTGCGCGAACGATTCACTCAACAGGGCATCACCGCGCCAATTCTTGTCATGCAGTCGAATGGGGGTCTGGTCAGCGCCGGCACCGCAGCAGCGCGCCCGGTGACCATCATCGAGTCGGGGCCGGCCGCCGGCGTGGTGGCGGCCGCGCGTCTGGCGCGCGACTGCGGCCACGCAAACGTCATCACGCTGGATATGGGGGGTACGACCACCAAGGCTTCGATCATCGAGGCTGGCGAAATGCTGCGCGCCGCCGAGTATGAAGTTGGCTCGCGTGTATCCGCGTCCAGCCGCCTGATGCGCGGCAACGGTTATCTGCTGCGCATACCGGTGATCGACGTATCGGAAGTCGGCGCGGGTGGCGGCAGCATCGCCGCGCTCGACGCCGGGGGCAGCTTGCGTGTCGGCCCCTTGAGCGCGGGCGCGGTGCCGGGGCCGGCGTGTTACGGGCAGGGCAATACCCGGCCGACGGTTACCGATGCCAACCTGGTGCTGGGTTTTCTCGGCGTCGATTCGCTCGCCGGCGGCGCGCTGCACTTGCGGCGCGAGTTGTCCGAGCGCGCGTTGCAAACCCATATCGCCGACCCCAGCGGGCTGTCGTTGCTTGACGCCGCGTGGGGCGTGCACGTGATCGCCAACTCCAACATGGTGCGCGCGATCAAATCGGTATCGGTCGAACGCGGGCGCGATCCGGCCGAGTTTGCGCTGATGGCTTTCGGCGGCGCGGGGCCGGTGCATGCTGTGAGCGTGGCGGCGCAGCTTGGCATACGCACCGTCATCATTCCGCCCGCGCCGGGTGTGTTCAGCGCGTTCGGCCTGCTGCGCGCGGATATAGAGCACCACGCGGCACGCACGGTGCTCACCTCCACCGCACAATTCGATGCGAACGCCATCAACGGCACGATCAGCGAAATGCGCGAGGAGTTGTCCGCGCGCATGCGCGACGAAGGACTGGATCCCAATCACGTCAAGATTACAATTTTTGTTGATCTGCGTTATCGCGGGCAATCTTCCGAGATCACCGTGCCGTTTCCGGAGCAGACGCTCACCGAGGCGGCGTTGCGTGCGGCCGAGCAGCGCTTCGAACTCGAATTCCAGCGCACTTACGGCCATCGCGGCAAGACGCAGGATTTTGAACTGGTGACCTGCCGCTTGATCGCGACCCTGCCGCGGGCCACGCAATACCAGGCGAGCTGGGAGCACGACAGCGTCGATATCGCGCCGACGCGCGCGGTCTACTTCGGCGCTGAATCCGGTTTACTGCAAACACGCGTCATTACACGCGGCGCGCTGGCAGCGGCGCCGGTGGCGGGGCCTGCCATCGTGCAGGAATACGATACCAGCGTGGTGATTCCTCCCGGTTGGGTTGCGCGGCTTGATATGGCCGGCAACATCGTGGCGGTGCGTTTAATATGAGCCGCCACGATCTGACTTGGTGGACAACATCCTGCCGCACGTAGCGGTGCGCCAGTGGGTGCTGTCGTTCCCGATACCGCTACGCGGCCTGTTCGCCGTGCATCCCGATCTCATTCCCCTGGTGTTGCAGATCATCCACCGCGCCATCACCACGTTTCTCATCCAGCAAACAGACATCAAACGCAGCGAAGCCGCCACCGGCGCTATCACTCTTCAGCGTTTCGGATCCGCGGCGAATTTGAACACGCACCTGCACGCACTGGCGCTTGATGGCGTTTACAGCACAGCGGGCGAGGGCGCGCCGGTGTTCCAGCAGGCGCCGGCGCCCTCGCCCGAACAGTTGCAAGTGCTGCTCGACAAAATCATCAACAGAATCGTGAGATTACTGACACGCCTCGGTTATCTGGTCGAGGAAGAGGGCATCACCTACATGGCGCGCACCGACAGCATCGACCCCGACAACGTACTCGCCCCGCTGCAAGCCGCCTCCAGCACCTGGCGCATTGCGATGGGGCCAAGGGCAGGGCGCAAAGTGCTGAGCTTGCAAAACACATCGCCCGTAGGATGGGTGAAACCCATCACAACCCATCGTGCCAACCCCGCAAAGCTGTGCGCCAACGGCCACGGATTCAGCCTGCACGCAGGCGTGCGCCGTGACGCCGATGACCGTAAAGGTATCGAACAATTGTGCCGCTACATCACGCGCCCGGCCATCTCCAACGAACGCCTGAGCATCAACCGCGAAGGTAACGCAGTCCTCAAGCTCAAAACGCCGTGGCGCAATGGCGCCACCCACATCGTGTTGACGCCGATGGAATTCATGCAACGGCTGGCAGCACTGGTGGCGAGACCGCGATTACACCTGATACGGTTTCACGGCGTGCTGCCGCACCTTCTCCTTCAAGTTCACCGCGCACAGCACGTTTGTCCAGTCTGCCCGGCGCAAGTGCCTGCACCTGTATTTCTACTTTATGGACCGCGACTTCGGTTTGATCCATGTGCGTGTGCAGACCTGGTTTCCGCTACAGATGCAGGTCTATCTGAATGACCATGAATGGCTCGCTCGCAAACTGACGGCCCAAGGCGTGCGTTATACCAAGCACGACAACGCCTTTGTCTGGATCGAAGACATGGCTCGCGCACAGCGCTTTGCGGATCGATTTGTCAATTTGAAGTGGCCAGCGATACTCAATGGCTACGCGAAGCAAGTGGTACCGCAGTTACACGACATCCTGAGTGGTTGCGAGCACTACTGGGTGAGTGCGCAAAGCGAATACTCCACCGACATCCTGTTCAAAACACGCCGGGACTTGAGTGAACTGTATCCGAAGTTACTGAGCCACAGCACCTTATGCTTTGGTGCCAAGGAAGTGATGAACTTCCTGGGTCGTGCGGAGCGAGTGGGGTCAAGTCTTGTCTATTGCCTTTCTGCCGGTCAATCACCATCTAATTCCTTCTGTTTAACAATTCGGCTCACTCGCGAGAGCGACAGTCCTACCGCGTCCGCAATCGCTGTCAGACTGTAATGCCCCTCTCGCAGTGCCAACATAATACCTGCATCACGATCTGCCTTTTGATCGAGGTAGTGCTGTAGCGGTTTGGCCTTCGCCCGGCGCTGCTGACGGGGAATCTCTTTTGCGCTGACCTTTGCGGGGTCAAGCTTGGCTTGCATTTTGTCGATAAAGTTTTGGTCACCCAAATAGATTTGCTGTGACAATGCTTGCTCCCACAGCGCAACACCCTTGCCAGCAGCAACCAGCGCGACGTAAAGATTTGCTGCCTTGATCGTGTCGCTACGCGTCACGGGAGGGCTGCCGAGGACGTAGCCATGTACCGAGGGTGTATCCAGCCATTCTGGAGCCGATGCGGTACCGATGTGGGCGGCGTAGCTGCTCCAGGGCCAATTGCCCGGCGCACGCACCGTACGCGCGCGCACCGGGTTGAGATCAACATAACGGCAAACTTCGAGCAGATACGTATCGCGATCCACAAGTATGCCCTTGAACCGCCCTTGAAACAGGTGCCCCACCTTGTGGTGCCGCCGGTTATAGGCTTGGGTATAAACGCCGTTGATCTGACGCATCAGACGCGAGAGGTTGGCGCGTCGCGTGTGGATCACGAAGTGATAGTGATTGTCCATCAGGCAATAAGCCAGCGCAACAGCATCAAAGCGTTGCAATGCCTGAGAAACCACGTCCAAAAAACTTCGCCGGTCTACGTCATCCTCAAAAATGACTTCGCGCCGGTCGCCACGAGAAGTCACGTGATAGATTGCGCCTGGGAATTCGATGCGGAGAGGGCGTGCCATCAGTGTAGGATAGATGGGGTCGAGGCAATAGTCAAGACTTGACCCTTTCCATGCGGCTCGACGCTGCAGGCAACATCGTGGCGGTGCGTGTAATATGAGTGGCACAAGTAAAACAGGCCTGATCAGCGGAGGCGCAAATTGAAGCTTGATGAAGTGCGGATGATTTCGGCGAGCGGAATTCTCGGTTATGGATTTCCGGAGAGTTCGCTCAAGGCGGGGCTCGCGCGCAAACCCCATATGATAGGCGTCGACGGCGGCAGTTCGGATCCGGGGCCGCATTACCTCGGTTCGGGAAAAGCGTTTACCAACCGCCTTTCCATCAAGCGCGACCTGTCGCTTCTCGTGCGCGGTGCAATCGCCAACAAGATACCCATGGTGATCGGCACCTGCGGCGGCGCGGGCGGCGAACCGCATCTGCAAATGTGTGTTGAACTTCTGCGCGAAATCGTGCGTGAACATGATCTGCATTTCAAGCTCGCGTTGATCCATTCCGAACAAGACAAATCCTGGCTCAAGGCGCGCGTAAAAGCCAACCGCATGCATGCGCTCGGCGGCGCGGCGCCGTTGACCGATGCAGTGATCGACCGCGCGGAGCGCATCGTCGGCATGATGGGGCCGGAGCCGTACCGGGTTGCATTGGAAGCGGGCGCGCAAGTGATACTGGCCGGGCGCAGCACTGACCCTGCACCGTGGGCGGCGCTCGCCATGCATCATGGCATGCCGCCGGCGCCGTCGTGGTTCGCCGGCAAGATGCTTGAATGCGCGTGCAACGCGGCGTTGCCGAAAAAACACGATTGCCTGATGGGGACAGTGGCGCCCGGTTACGTCGAGGTCGAGCCGCTCAATCCGGAATTGCGTTGCACGCCGCTGTCGGTCGCGGTGCAGGCCTTGCACGAAAACGCCAGTCCCATCATCCACAAGGAGCCGGGTGGCATTCTCGATACCAGTGCATGCGAGATCAAGGCGCACAGCGAGCGCGCGGTGCGGGTGTCGGGCATGAAATGGCTGCCGCAGCCCTACACCATCAAGCTCGAGGGCGCGGAAAAGGTCGGCTATAGCGCGATCACCATCGCGGGCACGCGCGACCCTGGCTTGATCGGGCAGATCGATGATTTCGTGCGCTCGGTGCGCGAGTCGGTGGCGACCAAGGTGGCGGCGTTTAATGTGTCGCCCGAGGACTACCAGCTGGTGGTGCGGCTCTACGGCAAGGACGGCGTGATGGGCGGCTGGGAGCCGCACAAGGGCGCCGCAGCGCACGAGATCGGCATTCTCGCCGAGGCCGTGGCGAAAACGCAGGACATCGCGAACGCCGTGATTTCGGTGATACGCGTGACCTTCCTGCACACGGATTTTCCCGGACGCCTGTGCAAGGAAGGAAACATGGCGTTTCCGTTCTCGCCATCGGACATCGAGCGCGGCCCGGTGTACGAATTTTCGCTGCGCCACGTGGTCGAGCCGGACGATCCCTATCAGATGTTTCCCATCGAATACGAAACCCTGTGAGGCATCATGCCCAAGCTCAAGGACATCGCAAAAGCCTGTAAAAGCAAGAACGCCGGCCCGTACGAACTCACGCTCGACATCATGTTCGAGGACGAGGCCACGTTCGAGAAGGTGCGCAAGACCGGCGTCATCTGCCCGGCGTTGATCGCGCGTTTGTACCGTGTGCCGGTGGAGTCGGTGGTGTTCACCGAATTTCCGCCCGCGAACGCCTACAAGGCGACGATAGAACGCCGCATCGCCTCAGGCGCGGTGGGCGACACCGACGTCTACGGCGCGCAGCAGCACGCGCCCTTGCTTGATGTCGAAATTCCGTTGTAGACGCTAGGCGGTTGCAGACGGATGCGCGCTACGTTCAGCCGGCCGCTGGTGCTTTATCCGCTCTCGATCGTACTCGGGCTTGGCCTCTGGGGAGCGGTCGCACGGTTGATACCCAAGGGCGTATTCGCGGCGCCCAGCGCGGTATTGACTCGCCTCGCGGCGCTGACCGCGGATGGTTCTCTGCCGCTGGCGTTGCTCGGATCCATCCAGCACATGCTCGCGGGTTACCTGCTGGCGGTGCTGCTGGCCATTCCCATAGGCATCGTGGTCGGGCGCAACGTTCAGGTGGCCACCGCCGTCGAGCCCGTGCTCAACGCGGTATACGCCATTCCGCCGGTGGCGCTGGTGCCGTTCTTCATCATCTGGTTTGGCCTGTACTACGAGGCGCGCGTCGCGCTGGTGTTCGCGATGTGTTTTTTCGAGATACTCATCAATGTGTTGCAGGGCGCGCGCAACGTCGAACGCGGTTTGCTCGATGCCGCGCGCTCGCTTGAAGTGAGCGGCATCGCGCTGTACCGCAAGGTGGTGATTCCGGCGTCGTTGCCGTTTATTTTTACCGGACTGCGGGTGGGCATCGGACGCGCGGTCAACGCCATGATCACGGCAGAACTGTTTTTCTCCGCGGTTTACCTTGGCCAAATACTCAAGAACAGCAGTAACGCGTTCGATACCGCCACGGCATTCGCGGTGATCCTGGTTGTCAGCCTGTTCGGGTTGTGCTGCCAGGAGGGCATGCGCTACATCGAACGGCTGGTGATTCCCTGGCATCGCACGAGCGAAACATGAGCCGTATGAGAACATGGGCGTTGCGTCTGTCGGGCATCGCGGTATTCATATTACTGTGGGAGATACTCGGCCGCATCTTGGGCGTGGCCTTGTTCGCGCCTTTTTCAGCGGTCATCGCCGGTTTCCCCGCGACGGTGCGCGACTACAAACTGTTTGCCGAACTTGCGGGCAGTCTGCAACAGCTCATGCTCGGCTATCTGCTGGGCTGCGCCGTGGGCATCGTGCTCGGTATCATGATGGGCCGGTCGCGGCTGCTCGATGGGCTGCTGCAGCCGTGGGTGAGCATGATGTTCGTCACATCGATTGCTTCGCTGGTGCCGCTGTTCATCATCACCTTCGGCTTCGGTCTGATGTTTCGTGTCGCCATCGTTTTCATGGCCGCTGTGTGGTATGTGCTGCTGGTGACGTATCACGGCGCGCGCGACGTGAATCCTGAACTGCTGCAGACGGCGCGCGCGTTCGAGTTTTCGCGTACGCAAATGTTTTTCAAGGTGCTGCTGCCCGCGCTCTATCCCTACATCCTCGCGGGCATGCGCATCGGGCTGGCGCACGCGATTCGCGCCATGGTTATCGCCGAAATGTACGTGATCGTGGGTTTCGGCGGGGTCGTCTACAATGCCGGCGTGGAAGTTTCCACCGTCTCGTTGATGGGCGCGCTGTTGACCATCATGGTCGTGGGCGTCGCTCTCACCGAAACGCTCAAGTGGATCGGACGCCGCACCGCGCCGTGGTACGAAGAGCGTCAGCGGTTGTAGAATTTATTTCGCATTGAACAATTTAACGTATTGCAAAACGGAGGAACGTAAATGTCCAAGCAAACAATGACAAGACGCGAGGCGATGCGCCTGATCGCAGGCGCACCACTTGTGGCTGGCGCCGCCGCCGCGGGGTTTTCCGGTATGGCGAATGCCGCCGACTCGGTGAAATGCATCAACCTCGGTTTCGCGCTCGGCATCCATTGTCCGCCGACTTATGGCATCGTCGATGAATGCCCGAAGTTCGGCCTGCAAGTGGAGATGCAGCGCTTTCAGCGCATGCGCGACGTGATGCAAACCATCTCCGGTGGCACCGGCGACATCGGCGTATCCGAGCCGATCATGCTGTTGCGCAGCCGCCAGGCCGGCAATGATCTGGTGATTTTCGGCAACTACTACCTGCACACCACGCTGGCGGTGGTTGTGAACGCCGATCAGATTCAAACATGGAAGGACTTCGAGAAGCCGGATGTAACCGTCGGCATCAATTCGCAGGGGGATATCACGCAGGTGATGATCATCGGCGGTCTGCTCAAGAACGGCGGCGATCTTGCGAAGGTGAAGTGGGCGGATGTCGGCGGCAGCGGCACGCGCCTGCGCGCGCTGCTCGGCAAACGCGTGCAGGCGACCGTGGTGCATTTCGACCAGGTTCCGGAAATTCAGAAAAGCGGCAATTACAAAGTCATCCTGGTGCCGCACCGTGAATACAATCCGTGGATCAACGAAATCGTGTTCGCGCGCGGCGACTGGCTGAAGAACGCCGCCAATCGGCGCAAGGCCGTGGCCTTCATGAAAGGCATCATAGTCGCCAGCCGCCGCGCCAGCAACGACTTCGCTTATTACAAGACCGCGTTTCTGAAGCATGCCACCTTGAAAGAAAAAGACACGATGCCGGAGGGCGAGATTCGCGCGCACTGGAACACCCTCGCCAAGGAAATAGGTGTGTGGCCCGCGGACAATGCGTTAAGCGCGGCGAGCCTGGAGCGGCTGCTGCCGTACTACCGCGCGGCGAAGGCGATTGAAGACAAGCCGGTCGATCTGGCGGCGGCGGTCGACGTGAGCATCGTCGCGCAGGCGTTGAAGGAACTCGGTTGAAGCGATGGCGAGCATCGAAGCACGCAATCTGTGCAAGACCTACGACAGCCGCGACGGCAATGTAACCGCGCTGCAGGATATCTCGCTCAAGGTAACCGATTCCGAGTTCGTCAGCATCCTCGGCCCGAGCGGCTGCGGCAAAAGCACGTTGTTGCGCATACTCGACGGACTGGCGCATGCCGACAGCGGTGAGGTGCTGATGGACGGGAAGCCCATCGAGCGTCCGACGCAGGAGCGCGGCTTTGTATTCCAGTCGTTCAACCTGTTTCCGTGGCGCACGGTGCGCGGCAATATCGAGTTCGGCATGGAAGTGAAGGGCGCATCCAGGCAGGATCGGCACAACGTATCGCAGCGCCTGATTGAATTGGTGGGCCTCGGCGGATTCGAGCGCAAATATCCGCATGAGCTGTCCGGCGGCATGCAGCAGCGCGTGGGCATCGCGCGTGCGCTCGCCATTAACCCGGCGGTGTTGCTGATGGACGAGCCGTTCGGCGCGCTGGACGCGCAGACGCGGGAGGACATGCAGGACGAGTTGTTGCGCATCTGGGCCGCCGAGCGCAAGACCGTGTTGTTCGTGACCCACAGCATCGAGGAGGCAATTTACCTTTCCGACCGCGTGGTGATCATGACGCCGCGGCCGGGACGTGTGCTCGCGGTGCTGGATATTCCGTTCGACCGTCCGCGCGGCGAATCGCATCGCACGCTGCCCGAGTTTGCCGCGCTGCGCCACGACATACACTCGCGCCTGAAGGCAGTGCGCTAGCCGCGGGCGCGGGCGGACACGGACACGCGCCGATGCAACCACCTGCGCAAGGTAGCGTCGGTCCCATCACCGCCGGGCTGATCCAGGCGCGGCTGAGTTCCATCGTGCGCGAGATGCGCACGATCATTATCCGCACCGCGTATTCGCGCATGATCATCGAGGGGCACGATTTCTCCTCGGCGGTGTTGAGTCCGGCGGGCGATCTGGTGGCCGCCTCCGAGCTCGAACAGCCCACGCATATTTCCGCGCTGTCGTGGTCGGCGCGCGCGATCGTCGAAAAGTACCATGGCGACATCGGCGAGGGCGATCTCTTCCTGCACAACGACCCGTACAGCGGCGGCTCGCACCTGAATGATGTGGGATTGTTCTGTCCGGTGTTTCACGATGGCGAGCCTCTGGCGATGGTGGGGGTGATGGCCCATTGGCAGGACATCGGCGGCATGGTGCCGGGGAGCCTTTCGGGCAGCGCCACGGATATTTTTCAGGAAGGTATCCGCATTTGCGCGCTACGCATCGCGCGGCGCGGCGTGTGGCTGACCGAGGTGCTGGACTTGCTGTTCGCGAACGTGCGCCAGCCCGAGGACCGGCGCGGCGACCTCGCCGCGATGGAAGGCGCGTGCCGCATCGCCGAGCGCAGGCTGCATGCGATGGCGGGGCGCTTTGGCGTGGCCACGATACGCGCGGCGCTGATCACGTTGCTTGACCGCGCCGAGCAGCGCATGCGCGAGGCGATACGCGGCGTGCCGGATGGCGACTATGCCTACGAAAGCTATCTCGACAACAGCGGCGATTCCGCCGAGCCGTTGCGGTTGAAACTGAAGCTGACTGTCGCGGGCGATGAGATCCATGCGGATTTCACCGGCTGCGCGCCGCAGGTGCTGGGGCCCGCCAACCTGGGGCCGGCGCCGGCGACGACCGCCACCTTCACCATGACAAAAGCATTGCTCGACCCTGCCGGCCCCATCAATGCCGGGGCCTTGCGCCCGCTCAAGGTGACCGCGCCACTGGGCAGCGTCGTCAACGCTCGGCATCCGGCGGCGTGCGGCGCAATCGGCGAAGTGCGCCGCGCGCTGGAAGCGCTGGTGGCGGGCACGCTGGGCAAGGCGATACCACAACGCCTGGTGGGCGATCTGAAGGGGGCATCAAACATTACCTCGCTGGGCGGACGCTTTTCTGATCGCGCGAGTGATTTTCTGTTCGCCGAGTTTCCCGCCGGCGGCACCGGCGCCACCGCGCTGGGCGACGGCAACAACACCATGCGTAATTTCGCCGAGGGCGATATCTCCTCGATCCAGCCCATCGAGGCGGCTGAGCTGGGATGCCCTCTGCGCGTGGAGCGCATGCTGCTGCGGCAGGATTCCGGAGGCGCCGGCGGCACGCGCGGCGGCTTGGGCTTGCAGCGCGAGATTCGGGTGCTCACGCCCGAGGCGCGGCTGTCGGTGCTCTCCGACAAGAACATTATTCCGCCGTACGGCGTGCGCGGCGGCGGCCCCGGAGGGCGCAATCGTTTTACCGTGCGCCGCGACGGCAGAGAGATCGAGCCTTCAACGCTGCCTGGCAAGGTCACCGGTTTTTTGTTGTGCGCCGATGATGTGGTGATCGTGCGCACGGCGGGCGGCGGCGGCTACGGTGATCCGCTTGAACGCGAGCCGCGGGCGGTCGCGCGAGACGTGAAATTCGGCTACGTCACGCCCGCGAACGCGCACGCGGTGTATGGCGCGGCAATCGATGGCGATACAGTGGATGAGGTCGCGACAGCGGCACTGCGCGAGCGGCTGCGTTCGGCAAGGCCGCGGCTTCGCTTGGCGGCACTCGACGGTGACGAGTACCAGGGTTCAAGGCGCGTGGCGCAGATCGCGCCGGCCACCGCGCAGCGCCTCGGGTTGTGCGACGGCGATATGGTGGAGTTTCCGTGTGTGGGCGGCCCCTCGCTGCTTGCCTGGGTGCGTATTGAGGCGCGGCTCGCCGACGACGTGTGTTGCATCGGCGCCTCGGGCCTGGCGATGCTCGGCCTCGTTGCGGGTGAGTGCGTCGAGTTGCGCACGATAGGCGCGCGCGATGCATAGAGCTGCAATGAGCGCCACGCTGATCGCGGGTGTCGATGTCGGCGGCACATTTACCGATATCGTGCTGTTCGACGCGCGGCATGGCACGCTGAGCGTGGGCAAGGTGCCGTCGACGCCCGCCAACCAATCGCAAGGGGTATTGAATGGCCTGCAAAGCGTGTTGCCCGCGCAGGACCAGCTCACCTCGCTCGATAAACTGGTGCATGGCACCACGGTGTCGACCAATACCATGTTGCAACGTAATGGCGCATTGGTTGCGATGGTTACCACGGCAGGATTTCGCGATGTGCTTGAAATCGGCCGCACGCGGCGCATGCTGCCGAGTCTGTATGACCCCACGTTCAAGCGCCCGCCGCCGCTGGTGGCTCGCCCTTTGCGCTTTGAGGTCGCGGAGCGCCTGGGTACCGATGGTGCCGACGGCACCGTGCTGACACCTTTGGACGAGGCGGGCCTTGCGGCGGTGGCGGACGCGATACGCGAGGCGCGCGCGGAGTCGGTCGCGGTGTGTTTTTTGCATTCGTATCTCGACGCCGCGCACGAATTGCGCGCGAAGGAATTGTTGAGCTGCGCGCTGCCCGGTGTGTGGATTACCACGTCGGCTGAAGTCGTGCCCGAGTTTCGCGAATACGAACGGTTTTCGACCACGGTCATCAATGCGTATCTGCTGCCGGTGATGGATCGCTATATGGCGGCCCTGGGCGCGCAACTTGGCGCGCACGGCTATCGCGGCGCGGTCTACACCATGTCCTCCGGCGGCGGCATCATGGATATTGACACCGCGCGCGGTTTTCCGGTGCGCACCATCTTGAGCGGGCCGGCGGGCGGCGTGGCGGGCGCGACCTGGATCGCAAGGGCGGCGGGTATTGCGAATGTCATCACCTGCGACATGGGCGGCACCAGCACCGATGTGTGCCTGATCGAGAACCTGATGCCGTCGCTCACTAATGAATCCGCATTCGCAGGTTATCCGATCAAGGGCCGCGAGGTGGCCATCAACACCGTCGGCGCGGGCGGCGGCAGCGTGGGGTATGCCGAGGCTGGCAACACATTGCAGGTTGGTCCGCGCAGCGCTGGTGCTGAACCGGGGCCGGCCTGTTATGGCCGTGGCGGCATTGAACCGACCGTCACCGACGCCAACATGGTGCTAGGCCGGCTGGGCACGCGGCAGCTCGGCGGCTGGATACGGCCCGACATCGATCTGGCGCGGCGCGCGGTGGGCGCGCTTGCCGGTGAACTCGGTGTCGCGAGCGTGGAGGCCATGGCCGAGGGCATCGTGCGCATTGCCGTGGCGCAGATGGCCAGCGCGATACGCGAGATTTCCATCGAACGTGGTTTCGATCCATCCGATTTCGTGTTGCTTGCGTTCGGCGGCGCGGGCCCCATGCACGCCGCGCAGATCGCCGACGAAATCGGCATGCGCGAGATTCTGATTCCCATCCTGCCGGGCAATCTGTCGGCGCTGGGGCTGCTTGCGTCCGATCAGACTTACGAACGCGTGCTGACTTTTCTCGCGCGATTGTCCACACTCGACGCGGCGGCACTTTCCGCCGCGATCAACGAACAGGAACGCCTGGGGCGCGATGAACTTGGCAATCGCGGATTCCAGCCCGAGGCAATGCAGTTTCGTCACGCACTCGACATGCGCTACGCGCGCCAGGCGTTCGAGCTTACGGTCGATCTGCCCGGCGGCGTACGCACCGCCGATGAGTTACGCCAACATTTCATCGAAGCCTACGCGCGCCACTATGGCCGCGCGGACCCGCACGGCGAGATCGAGATCGTAAATTTGCGCACCACGTCGGTGGGCGTGACCGGCAAGCCTGCCTTGCCGCCGGCGCGCGGCGCGGCGCAAAACCTTGCCGATGCCGTGACCGCGCGGCGCACGCTGCTGCATGATGGTGCCGCCGTCACCGCCGCCGTGTATGAGCGCGAGCGGTTGCCCGTCGATGTGGCGTTCGACGGGCCGGCCATCGTCGAGGAAGAGGGCTCCACCACGGTCATCCTTCCGGGCTGGCAGGCGCGCCGCGACGCCTTGGGTAATCTGCGTTTGCGGGCAAATCGCTAACACTAAAGAGAACCACATGCAGCCGAATCCCGTACGACAAAAACTCGCCGCCGGCGAAATCGTCATGGGTATGATGCATTTCAGCGCGAGTCCGATGATGGTCGAGGTGATGGCCAGCGCGGGTCTCGATTTCTTTATTATCGATTTCGAGCACAGCCCGATCGATCTCGCCATGGCGGCGCACCTGGTGCGGGCGGGCGACGCCGCCGGCATCGCGCCGCTGCTGCGCATCCCCGAGGTCAACGCCGGGCTGGTGAAGAAAGTGCTGAACATGGGCGTGCAGGGCATCGTGCCCGGCGGTGCGTCAGGCGAATTACGGCCAGCCCGATTGGCCGGCGTTCCAGGCGCACACGAATCGCGAGCTGCTGATTATTCCGCTGATTGAGGACCCGGCGGCCGTGCATGATTTCGAGGCGCTGGCGGCGCTGGATGGAATCGACGTGTTTTTTCTCGTGCCGTTTGATTTTTTGGTGGCGGCGGGTGTTCCCGGCGCGGGCTTCGATCACCCGGTGGTGGCGCAAGCGCTGGAGCGCATGGTGAGCATCGCGCGCCGCCATGGCAAATACATCATGACCTCGGTTGGAGACCGCATCGATACCGCGGTCGGCCGCACTGTCATCAACCTCGGTGTGCGCATGATCAGTTACAGCGCCGATGCGCTGGTGTTCCGGCGCGCATGTCAGGAGATCGCGCGGCTGAAAACGCCCGCCGCATGATCTTTTGATGCGAATACGTAAGCTATTGTTTTTAAAGATATTTTTGTAATACTAACCAGCGCGCCGTTTGACTGGCTTGCGCGCCGCCAGCCGCACCCACAGATTGCAGTGCTTGTCGACTTCGATGCTGGCATCCGGGCCAACCACCACGGTTGATTCATGCTCTTCGATCACGGCGGGGCCGCCCAGCCGCGCGCCTTCGTTAAGCGCGTAGCGATCGTAGATCGGGCAATTCACGAATGCGCCTGCTTCGGGCATGAACACCTTGCGATGTCCCTTCAGCGGTTTGGTTTTGCGCCCATCGCCGGAGTTGCGCACGGCATCGATGTTCACCTTGGGCGCGGGGCCTTCGATGATGACGCGCCAGCTTACGATCTCGACCGGCACATCGCGATTCAAACGATGGTAGCGCGCTTCGTATAATTCAAAAAATCGTTGCCTCGCCTTGGCGAGTTCTTTTTTGTTTAACGTTGCCTTGACCGGCACCGAGAGTTCAAAACTTTGTCCGGCAAAGCGCATGTTCGCTTCGATCACCGTGCGCAGTTTTGATTTCGCGATACCGCAGGTTGCCACCAGCGCCTGGCCTTCGGTTTCCATTTCGCGCAGGAATGCGTTGATGCGTACCGGGTCGGCGGATTCAACCGGTGCGAGATCGGCGCGTATCATTTCGAACGAAGGCGCGGTCACCAGGAAGCCGAATGCCGACATCACGCCGGCGCGCAGCGGATAAAAAATCGTGCGGATGCCCAGCGCTTTTGCCACGCGAAAGGCATGCACCGGACCGGCGCCGCCATAGGCGATCAGCGTGTATTCGCGCGGATCCTTGCCGCGTTCGAGGCAGTGCACCTTTGCCGCGCGCGCCATGTTTTCGTTGACGATCTCATGCACGCCCCACGCGGCGCGCAACGCGGACAGACCCAGCGGCGCGGCCAGATGTTTTTCGATCGCATGCGCGGCGGCGTCGCGATCCAGCGGCATTTGTCCGCCGAGAAAATATTTTGGATCGAGGTAACCCAGAAACAGATCCGCATCGGTCACCGTCGGCGCAGCGCCGCCCAGCCCATAGCAGGCGGGGCCGGGATCGGAACCGGCGCTGCCGGGCCCGACGTTGAGCAGCCCGAGCTTGTTAACACCCGCGATGCTGCCGCCACCCGCGCCGATCTCGATCATCTCGATCACGGGAATCTTCAGCGGCAAGCCGCTGCCCTTTGCAAAACGGAATACGCGGTCGATCTCGAACTCGGTTGAATGCTCGGGCTTGCCTTCGTCGATCACGCACACCTTGGCGGTGGTGCCGCCCATGTCGAGCGCGATCGCTTTCGCGATGCCGGTTTCCTGCGCAAAAAACGCCGAGGCCATCGCGCCGCCGGCGGGGCCGGATTCGATCAGGCGCACCGGATAACGATTGGCCGTCTCGCAACTGACGATGCCGCCATCGGAAGTCATGATCGATAGCGGGGCGGCGATGCCTGCACGCTTGAGCTCCTGCGCCAGGCGGTCGAGATAGCCGCGTATCGCCGGCTGCACGTAGGCGTTGGCGGCGGTGGTGCTGGCGCGCTCGTACTCGCGGATATCGGGCATCACGTCCGATGACAGCGACAGCGGCACGTGAGGCAATTCCCGTTCGAAGAGCGCCGCCAGCGCGCGTTCGTGTTGCGGGTTCTTGAATGCGTGCAGCAGGCAAACCGCGACCGCCTCAATGTTTTGCGTTTTTAGCTGCGCGATCACCTTGCCGGCCTGCTCCGCTGCGAGCGGTACGGTAACCTTGCCGGTGTGGTCGATGCGTTCTTCGATCTCGTAGACGTGTTTTCTGGGCACCAGCGCGGCGGGCAATTCGATGTTGATATCGTAGATGTCGAAGCGGCTTTCGCGTCCCAGTGCGAGGACATCGCGAAACCCGCGCGTCACCAGTAGCGCGGTCTTGCCGCCTTTTCGCTGGATCAGCGCATTGGTGGCCAGTGTCGTGCCGTGAATCACGCGCTCGATTGCCGCGGTTGAATCGGGCACCCTTGAAGCGAGCTGGCGCACGCCATCGAGCACGCCTCGCGCGAGATCCTGATAATTGGTCAGTACCTTGGCCGCATGCACTTCGCCCGATTGCAGGTTCATCAGCGCAAAATCGGTGAACGTGCCGCCGATATCCACGCCGAGCGCGTAGCGGGTGCGCCGTGTCGAGGTATTTTTGCTTGTTTTCATGTCATTCTTCCGGCGGCGCCGATGCCGACGCTTCATCGGGCTGCAAGCCGTAGTCCTTGACCGCGGACGCAACGCTCACGATGCCGTTTTCGATATCGCGCGTGAGCGCAATTCTGTCGCGCTCGGCGGCGGGATACATGCCGCCCGAGCCGGGAATCACCAGGCGCATCACGTCGCCGTTATGCAACACGCGCGGCGTTTTGTCGGGGATGGGTTTATCGTTCATCGTCAGCGCCCCGGCGGCGCCGGGCAGCGCCCCTCGCAGCCCGTTTGGCGGCGTAGCGAGTTTGCCATGCACCGCGCGCACGGTCAGCGGCGTGGGCGACACCGACTCGAACGCAAACTCCTGGCCGCATCCGCCGCGATAACGACCCGCGCCGCCCGAGTCTGGCCGAATTCTCTTGTAGAGCACGCGCACCGGAATTGTCGATTCGAGTATTTCCACCGGCAGATTCGAAGAGTTGGCGGGAAAGCTCATGCAATGCAACCCGTCCTTGCTGCCGCGCGCGCCCATGCCGCCCATGATGAACATGACATCGGAAAACGGCTGGCCGGCTTCATCGCGGCCGGCGAAATCGACGAGAAACTTGTTGCCCGACTCGGCCAGTATCTGATCCTTGACCACGCCTTTCAAGGCATCGATGATGGCATCGGGGATGTAATGACCGCTGCTCGGCTTCATGCGCACCGGCGCGGGGAATCGCGGGTTCAGAAACGACCCTTGCGGCGCGCTCACTTGAATCGGCGAGAACGTGCCTTCGTTATTCGGCACGTGCGGGCCCGCCAGGCACTTGATGGTGTAGGTACTCCACACGGCGGTATACACCAGCGTGCAGTTAATGCCCTGATCGCTTTGCACCGAACTGCCGGCGAAACCAACCTTCACGTTGCCGTCGCGCACCTCGACCTGCGTGTGAATGTGCATCGGCTGCGCAAATCCATCCACGCTCGCGCTGCCGTGGTAAATGCCGTCGGGGATGGTGTCGCGCACGCCCTGGCGCATGGCCTGGCGCGATTTATGCAGGATCGCATCCGCGAGCGTGTTGAGATCGTCCATGCGCTGCTCCGACAGAAACTCTGAGAGCTTCGCTTCCATCACGCGGCAGCCAACCACCAGCGCACGCACGTCGCCGAGCACTTGGTTCGGCACGCGCACGTTGGCGCCGAGCATGGCGAAAAATACCGGGTTCTCCTTGCCGCGATCCATCGCCTTTACCGGCGGAATGATGAGACCCTCTTCGTACACCTCGCGCGGCGGCCCCGAAAGACAGCCGCCGATGTCGGCCATGTGCGCCATGCACTCCGCGAAGCCCACCAGCCGCCCTCTGTGGAACAACGGTGCAACGATAGCGATGTCGTTGAGATGGCCCATGATCCACCACGGATTATTGGTGACGAGCGCATCGCCCGGCTTCAGGGAACTCGCCGGGAAATGCTTGAGCATCTCCTTGACCGCGATGGAGATGGTGCCGGTCTTGGAGGCGATGCTCACATCGGCGGCCACCAGCCGGCCTTGCGTATCGAGCAGCAGGGCGCCGAAATCACGCCCTTCCACCACCACCTTGGACATCGAAGTGCGAATGACCGCGTACGCGGCCTCGTCTACCACGGTAATCAGCCGGTTCCAGAGGACTTCGAGGTCTATGGGGTCGAAATGTCTTTTACCGCGGCTCGCCGCGCTGCGTTTTTTATTCATTGCCTGCTTCCCTTGCGTGCCCGCACGCATCCACGCGAAGACCATATCATACGAAAAGAGCATCGTCACAGGGCGGAAGGCGCGCACAGCGAACGTTTGCGCTGCGCTATAATGATGCGCTGATTGTTAAAACCGTTTCGCAGGAGCATACCCATGGACATGCCGGAGAAAGCCGCGGTTCCGCCATCACCTCAAGCCAACAAGCTGAAGGTCATCGATTGCGATGTGCATCCGTACGTGAAGGATGGCATCAAGAGCGTGTTTCCCTACATGCCCGAGGCGTGGAAGAGCCGCTTCATCCGCAAGCGCGCCACCGTCGGCGCCGAGGCGCGCTCGCTCAAATATCTGCATCCGAACGGCGCGGTGAATCGTGAAGATGCGCGGCCGCCGTGTGGTGGCGTATCTGGCTCCGATCCGCATTACCTGGTGCAGGATTTGCTCGTCAAGAACAAGATCGAGCACGCGGTGTTGAACTGCTTGCAAACCGGCGCGCTGTGCAGCACGCTGGCGGGCACCGATGAATCGATCGTGCTGTGCGCGGCGTTCAACGACTACCTGATCGACCAGTGGCTGAAGGTGGACAACCGATTGAAATTCGCGATGTCGGTGCCCTCGCAAGACCCGCAGGCATCCGCCGCCGAGATACGCCGCATCGGCAAACATCCGCAGATCGTCGCGGTGTCGTTGCCGCTGCTCAACATCCTGATGGGCAATCGTTACTGGTGGCCGATTTACGAAGCGGCGCAAGAGATGCAGTTGCCGATACTGGTGCACGTCACCGGGCCGGACAGTATTTTTTATGGTCCGCCGATTGCCGCCGGCGGCATACCCGACTCATACGTCGAGCGTTATGTGACGCTCAATCAGGCGGGCGAATCGAGCGTGAATAGCCTGGTGTTCAGCGGCGTGTTCGAGAAATTTCCGAATCTCAAGGTGATTTTCGTCGAGTATGGGTTTTTGTGGCTGTTGCCGCTGCTCTGGCGCATGGATCGCACCTGGCGCCAGTTGCGTCACGAAGTGCCGTGGGTGAAAAAGTCCCCGGTCGAATACGTGCACAAGCACATACGCTTCAGCACGCAGCCGATTGACGAGCCGCAAAACCCGAAAGACCTCGACAAGTTGATCGAGATCATGGGCTACGATCAATTGTGTTTCTCCACGGATTATCCGCATTGGGATAACGACATGCCCGGCCAGTCGCTGCGTGGCTTGCCGTCGGCCGAGCGCGAGAAGATTTTTTGGGACAATGCGCTTACTACATTTCGCATGCGGTAGAGGAATAGAAAATGGCGGAAAAGAAACAAATCACCGTAGGCCTCATCGCTGACTTTCCCGTCGGCGCGTTCAAGATCATCGACATCGAGGGCCGCGAGATCGGCATCACGCAATTAAAAAACGGCGAGTTCCGGGCGGTGCGCAATGTGTGTCCGCACAAGGGCGCGCCGGTGTGCAAGGGCACGATCGGTGGCACCGCGTTGCCGAGCAAGGTCGGCGAGTTGATTTACGGGCGTGATGGCGAAGTTCTCGCCTGCCCGTGGCATGGCTTCGAGTTCGATCTGAACACTGGCGTGGAAATGTTTCAGGCTAATCCGGCAAAGTTGCTGATGTTTCCGGCGCGTGTTGAAAACGGCAACGTTGTCGTCACGCTGTAAAGCACTCCGCGTATTGGAGCAGCGAGCATGAACAAACTTTTGTCGTGTGTTTGCCTTGTTGCACTGGCGGCGCCGGCCGCGGCGCAGGATTATCCCAATCGCCCGGTGCGTCTCATCGTGCCGTTCGCCGCGGGCGGCGGCTCTGATTTTGTCGGCAGGCTCATCGGTCAGCGGCTTGGTGAACAGATGGGACAAACGGTGGTGGTGGATAACCGTCCCGGCGCGGCGTCGCTGGTCGGCACGCAAATCGTCGCGCGCGCCATGCCCGACGGTTACACGCTGATCCTTGCCGACTCCGGTTTCACCATCAATATGGCGTTTTTCAAGGATCCGAAATACGACGCGCTGAAGGATTTTGATCCGGTGTCGGTGATCGCCGAGACGCCCTACATCCTCGTCGTCAATCCTTCGTTGCCGTACGTGGGCAGCCTCAAGGATTTTGTCGCGGCGGCGAAGGCGCAACCCGCCAAGCTCGCCATAGGTTCGGCGGGCAGCGGCAGCGGCACGCACATGACGGGTGAGCTATTCCGGCTGCGCGCGGGCATCAACATGACGCATGTGCCATACAAAAGCGTAGGCCCGGCGATAGCCGATGTTGTTGGCGGGCAGATTCAGTCAACCATTGCCACCGCGCCGGTGACGTTGCCGCTGGTGAAAGCAGGGCGCCTGAAGATGCTGGCTGCGGCGTCGGCCACGCGCAGCAAGTTGCTGCCCGATGTGCCCACGCTCGCCGAAGGCGGCGTAACCGACGTGATCGTCAGCAACTGGTACAGCATCATGTCCGTGGGCGGCACGCCGAAAAATGTCATCAAGCGCCTGAACGACGAGATACATCGCGCCATCGCCGCGCCGGACTTTCGCGAGCGTCTCGCGGCAAGCGCGCTCGACCCCGCGCCCAATACGCCGGAACAATTTCGCAAGATGGTCGAGGGCGAACTGGTGCGCTGGAAGGGCGTAGTCAAATCCGCCGGCATCCGGCAGGAGTAGTTACTTCTTTTTCGCGTAGTGGATGTCTGTCCCGCGCTCTACTACTGAAACTTCCTGCCGCCGAGGTAGATTGCCTCGATGGTGCGCATGTTGGCAATGTTGTCCAAGGGGTTTTTCTCCAGCACCAACAGGTCGGCGGCCTTGTCTTTCGCCAACGTCCCAAAGTCCTTGTCAATCGCCAGCGCTTCCGAGGACCCTTTGGAAAATGCCTGGATAACCTGCATCGGCGTGAGGCCCGACTGCACCATCAACTCCATTTCCCGATGCTCGTAATAGCCCTGAATGAAGAAGCGATTGGGGGCGCCACCGCTGTCGGTGCCGAAGGCGATGCGCACTCCGCCATCCGACATTTTCTTCAGATTGATCATGTTCATCTTGAGTCCCGCGCTAATGAGCGGGGCTTGAGGGTTCTTCAACTGCTCCTGCCGCACCTGATTACGCAGCACCTCCATACGTTCCGGAGGCACGCTCTTGCGGAAGTAACTCTCCTCGATCCACGCCGGAGCATGGGCGTACGCGACCAATCCTTCGTCGCGGGCCAGCGTCGAGATGAGCGAGACATTGTTTTTCCTGGCAAGCGCAATGAAATCGGCATCCACTTCCCTGTCACGCACGTTGTGGGCAAGTATGTTTAATCCGGCCTCGATCATCATGCGGGCGTCGGACAATTCGTAGACGTGCGCCGTGGTGATTTTCTTGTGTTTGCGGGCCTGGTCCACCACGGCTGTGCTGATCTCCGGGCTGATCTTCGCGCGCAGCCCGTACAGGCTATCTATCCACACCTTGATAAAGTCAGCCCCCTGGCTCACGACCTCGTCGACCTTGGCGCGCGCCTGCTCGGGCGTCGCGACCGCCGGGTTGGGATCGAAGCGGTAGCGCGTCGTGAAAACCCGCGAGCCGCGCAGATTACCGCGCTGTTGATCCAGCCGGGTTTTTACCAGCACGTCGTTTGCATCCGTGCCCTGGCTGACGGTGGTGGTCACACCGTAGAGCGCATACTGACGTAGTTCCGGCTCGGCATTCGCGCCGACGTGGCCGTGGGCGTTGATGATGCCTGGAACGACAAACTTGCCGGCGAGGCCGACTACGTTGGCGCCCGCCGGGATTGTTACTTGGGACGCTGGTCCCATATCGCGGATGCGCCCGTTTTCCATGACAATCGTGATGTCTTTTTGCGGCGGCGCGCCAGTACCGTCGATGACTGTTGCGCTCGTCAACACCGTGATCTGCGCAATCGCGCTCGACGCCGTAAAAATCGCAACCGCCAGGAGAAGAAGGGGGCTTACGTTGTTCATTTCAGGCTCCTCGCCAAAGACTGCACAGTATGTGCCGTTACAGTGCCAAGCATGGTTGTGGTTCGCGTAAAAGTTTACACCGATTTTCGGACAAGGCGATACCGCGAATGACGAGTAGCTAATCCACCTTGATTGCGCCGTCACGTACCACGCGGCCCCAGCGCGCGATGTCTGTTTTTACCTGTGCGGTAAATTCTTCCGGCGTATTGGCGACGGGATTCATGGCGATGGCGGTGAGCCGGTCGCGAAAATCCTGCGTCGCCAGCGCCTTGATGATGTCGCCGTGCAGGCGCGCGAGTATGGTCTTGGGCATGCCCGCGGGCGCGAATACGCCCTGAAACGTGTCGGCCTCAAGACCTTTGTAACCGAGTTCGCCTGTAGCGGGCACGTCTGGTAACAATGCCATGCGTTTTTCGGCGGTGACGGCAAGGCCGCGCAGCGTGCCGGCTTTCACCTGCGGCGCGAAACTCGGCACCGAAGCAAAACCCACGGGCACTTGCGCGCCGAGCAGCGATTGTATTTGCGGCCCCGCGCCGTTGTAGGGGATGTGCCGCAGATCGATCTTGAACGCCAGACGGAACATTTCACCCGACAGATGCGGCGTGGTGCCCGCGCCGGGTGACGAGTAATTGTGCTTGCCCGGCTGCGCGCGCACGAGGTCAACCAGTTCTTTCACGCTCTTCGCCGGATGCGATGGATGCACCGCCAAAATATTGGGCGAGCTGCCCACGCACGTGACCATCTGAAAATCCTTCAACGCATCGTACGGCGGGTTGGCGTAGAGCGAGGGATTTACCGTGAACGCCGAGCTTGCGACGAGCAGCGTGTGACCGTCGGCGGGCGATTTGGCGGCGATGCCGATGCCGATGTTGCCGCCCGCGCCAGGGCGGTTATCCACCACCACGGTCTGGCCGAGACTTTCGCCCAGTTTTTGCGCCAGCAGCCGCGCGATCACGTCCGATGCGCCGCCTGGCGCGAATGGCACGATGATGCGCAACGGGCGTGATGGAAATTGCTGCGCGGCTGACGGCATCGCCAAGCCGCCGGCAAAAGCGGCGCAGACGGACAAATAAATTCGGATTTGCATGCAACAGCTCCTTGAGTATTTCGGATTGGATCGAAGGCGGTATGATATACAAATCGCGTTCGTTTTTGACCCCCATTTCTGGAGAGAATCATGGAGCACCGGGTTATCACTTTGTCCGCATGCGCATTGAGCCTTTTGATACTGCAAGCCACGAATGCACCGGCGCAGCAATGGCCGGCCAAACCCATACGCGTCATCGTGCCGTTTCCGCCGGGGCAGGCGGCCGACATCATCGCGCGCGCCATCGGCGAGCGGCTGTCGCCGGCGCTGGGCCAGCAGGTTATCGTCGATAACCGTCCCGGCGCGGGCGGCTCGCTGGGCACCGAGCTTGCCGCGAAAGCCGCACCCGACGGTTACAACTACCTGGCGGGCGGCAGCGCTGCGCTGTCGATCAATCCGCATTTGTATCCGAAAATCGGTTACGACACGCTGCGCGATTTCGCGCCTGTGACGCAACTGGTGGCGATAGCGATGGTGTTCGCGGTGACGCCTTCGCTGCCCGCAAAAAACCTGCAGGAGCTGATACGTCTGGCGAAACAAAAGCCCGGTGAATTCAACTACGGCTCGTCGGGCGCGGGCAGCACTTCGCACCTGATGACAGCGGTGCTCGCCTCACAGGCCGGCATCACGCTCACGCATATTCCGTACAAGGGTTCGGTGCCCGCGCTAACCGATCTGATGGCGGGGCAGGTAATGCTCGTCGCCGACACCGTGCCCGCCGCCGGGCCGCATGTGAATTCCGGCAAGTTGCGTGCGATCGCGGTCTCGACCATCAAGCGCATTCCGCAGATGCCGAATCTGCCCACCGCCGATGAGCAAGGTGTTAAAGGTTATGACTTGATGACCTG
Source organism: Bordetella parapertussis (assembly GCA_945901405.1). Classification (GTDB taxonomy): domain Bacteria; phylum Pseudomonadota; class Gammaproteobacteria; order Burkholderiales; family SG8-41; genus CAMDLH01. Next base: position 32,686 of record CAMDLH010000003.1, read on the forward strand.
GACCAGCTTCGTGGCGCCATCGGCAACACCCGCGCCGATACTTGACCGGCTCAACGCCGAAGTCGTAAAAATCATCGCCACGCCCGAAGTGCAAAAACGTTTGATCGACATGGGCTTCGTGCCGGTGGGCAACACGCGCGAGCAGTTCGGCGCGTTCATCAAGCGTGAACACGTGGCGTGGCAGAAAGCGGTGCAGGTGTCGGGGGCGAAGGTGGAGTGATTTAACAGCAGTGTTGAGTTTTTTGTGTTGGGTGTTGAATCGTAGCGATCATTAAAAAACATAATAAAAACAAATACTTAAGATACTTCACATATAGTTGCCAGCCTCCGCGCTAGGCGCTGTTGCTAGTCATATTTGAAAAATGTCTAGCAACTCCCGGCAACGGGACGGTGCGTATCGCGCACGCGGTCAACTGAGAACGCGGCACGTTTGGTTGATGCATCCGCATCGAGGTATAGAGTGCATTTTGCTTGCACCGGTATTGTTCGGCGAATCGCAATACCTTGCGTTGCCATCGGCATCGCGGGCTGTGCCACTACGCCCGCGCACCACACTTGGGAAGCTCGACTACGTGGCGAAGCCATCGTTCTGCTCGGTGAACTGCACGACAACCCCATTCATCATCAGCAACGTATCGAGGTGCTGCGCCGCGCGTTTGCCGCGGGCTGGCGGCCCGCGATTGCGATGGAGCAATTTGACCGCGAGCGGCAGGCGGATATCGAACGTGCGCGCCGCGAGCAGCCGCGTGATGCACGGCATGTCATCAACCTTGCCGCACCGGCAAAAGGCGCGCGCGGCGGCAATTGGAACTGGGATTATTACAAACCGTTTGTCGAGCTGGCGCTGGAATACGATGTGCCGCTGATCGCCGCGAACTTGTCGAATGCCGACACAGCCAGGGTGGTGCGCGAGGGTTACGCGGCTGTATTTGATGCGGGTACGATACAGTCGCTGAAACTTGCAGATGCCATTCCTGCCGCGCTGCAAACCTTGCAGGAGCGCGAAATCGACGTCGGCCATTGCAACGCCTTGCCCGCCAAAACGTTGCCGGCGATGGCGCGCGGACAGTTCGCGCGCGATGCGGTGATGGCGTCGATAGTGAGCGGGCACGCGGCGCGCGGCGTGGTGTTGATCGCGGGCAATGGCCATGTGCGCCGCGACATAGGCGTGCCGTACTGGTTGCAACGGTTAAGTCCCGCGCTCGGCTCGCGCACGTGGGCGGTGGGCTACGTTGAAGACGGTGGCGCCGCGGCGCGGGAGCAGGCATTCGACATAGTGGTGCGTACCGTCGCCGCCGCGCGCACCGATCCATGCATTGAATTCAGGCAGCGCATTCAACGTCACTGATGGCGTCCATGTCGTAAAATGCACGACCTTTTCTTGCCGGGTATTTCATGAAGCGATCTTGTGTATTGTTTTGCGCCCTTGCGGCGGCGCATTCCTTGGTATTTGCCGCGGATAAAGTCGCGGCGGGCGATTACCCCAATCGTTCGGTACGATTCATCGTGCCGTACACGCCCGGCGCGATCAATGATTTTGTCGCGCGGCTTACCGCGCAGAAGCTCACCGATGCGTGGGGCAAACAAGTGGTTGTCGACAACCGCCCCGGCGGCGGCACGCTGATCGGCACTGAACTCGTCGCCAAGGCCAATGCCGACGGCTACACCATGCTGCTGGCGCCCACCGCGTTCGCGATCAACGTCTCGCTTTATCCGAAGTTGCCGTATGACACCTTGCGCGATTTCGCGCCGGTGACGCAGATCGGCGCCGGCCCGTACCTGATGGTGTGCAACATGCAGTTGCCGGTGAAGGGCGTGAAGGATCTCGTCGCGTTGGCGAAAGCGAAACCCGGAACGCTGTCATACGCCTCCACCGGCAGCGGCGGCTCGGCGCATCTGATGGGCGAGTTGCTCAAGTCCGCGGCGGGCATCGACATGCAGCATATCCCTTACAAGGGGCTCGCGCCGGGATTGACCGATGTCATGTCGGGGCAGGTGAGTTGCACCTTCGGCACGCAGGTGGCGGTGGGCGCGCAGGTCAAGGCGGGGCGCCTGCGCGCGCTTGCGCTCACCGGCAACGTGCGCTCGAAAGCCGCGCCGGATATTCCGACCATCGCCGAGGCCGGATATCCTGATTACCACGCGACGGGCTGGTGGGGTATCGTGGTGCCGGCGGCGACGGCAAAAAATGTCGTCACCAAAATACACGCCGACACCGTGCGCCTGTTGAAGCTGCCCGACGTGCGCGACAAGCTCGAATTGCAGGGCGTTGAGATCATCGGCAACATGCCCGAGCAGTTCGCGAAATACATCCGCGAGGAAATCGTGCGCTGGGGCAAGGCGGTCAAGGTGTCGGGCGCGAAGCCGGATTGACGCGTACCGTGTAAACTTTCAAAACGATCAACAATCAACAGGAGAGAAAATCATGCTGACAATTTATGGCGCCGCGCGTTCGCGCGCGGTGCGCGTGTTGTGGATGGCGGCCGAACTGGGCATCGCGTATGAACACAAGAACTGGTTGCCGCGCTCGCCGGAAACCAAGACGCCCGATTACAAGGCGCTCAACGCCAACTCGCGCGTGCCCACCATCGACGACGACGGTTTTATTCTGTCCGAATCGATGGCGATCAATTTCTATCTCGCGAAAAAGCACAAGAGCGCGCTGTTTCCCTCGGATCCGAAAAACGAAGCGCTGGCAATGCAATGGTGCCTGTGGGAGACCGACCGGCTCGACCGGCAACTGGTGAACTACGTGCGCCACTCCAGCGAATTGCCCGAAGCCGAGCGCAAGCCCGATGTGGCGAAAGCCATGTGGGAGGAATGCACGCAATCGTTCGACGTGCTGGATGCGGCGTTGAGCAAAAACCAATGGCTCGCCGGGCCGTCGTTCTCGGTGGGTGACCTCAACGTCGCGGGTGCGCTGCTGCGCGCGCTGTCGTTGGATATTTCGAAGTGGCCGCACGTCAAGGCGTGGCTGGATAAATGCTGGGCGCGGCCTGCGGCGCAGAAAGCCAAGGCGATGCGGGGATAATATGGAGTGCGGCGGCTTGCCGCCGTTTTCAGCGTCAGTGGCCCATCCGGCACGGTAAGAGCGGGAGCAAGCTCCCGCACTCCAAATTACGATTTCAACGGCCCGAACGCCGGCGGCATCACGCGCCGCTTTGATGCAGCCTCGTACGCCGCTGCGACTTTCAGCGAAATGTCTTCCTTGCCCGGCTCGACACGGAACACCAGAGAGAACGGCAACCCCGGCGCAGCAAGCGGTGTTGGCGTGTCGGAGTGGGCCATCTCGTAGCGCTTGCCATCTGCGCTGAGTTTGTAGACCGGGTCGTACGCCACCTGCACGTAGCCCGCCGGAATGAGAATCTCGGTTAATCCCGCATTCGGCCCGTAATAAGTTTCGGGCCGCGTGTTGCCGCCATGGCCCGGCTGGTGCGCGCCGCCGATGATGCCCGGCGGAAACACGGTGTGCACCCTTACCAGGCAATCGAGTTTGTTCTCGTGGATCACCATCATGTCCACGCGGCGCAACAGTTCGCGCAGCATGATGCGCTCGTCCACACCTTGCCGCCCGCCGAGCGCGTTGCGCGGGTCGATGACTTCTTCCCAGTTCTTGAATGCCGCGCGCCCATCGTCGCCCCAGAACTTCGAGCGCGCGTTGAGCTTGGCGAAGTCGTCGAGCGTTTCGGTAAAGCCGCGTGCCTTCCAGTCCGCCGCGCGGCGCTTGAGGTACTGCGGAATGTGAAACCTGAACGAGTTGGCGAGGATTTGATCCTGCACCGTGCCGATGTCGAAATTGACCGGCGGCTCGATGCGGCCATCGGCTAGTTCGACCATGTAGTCGATGGGCAGCATCTTGCCGCTGCCGAATATTTTGCCCGGCGCGAATTCAGCGGGCACGATGGCGGCGGCGAATTCCTTGAACACCGGCTGCCCGTCCTTGCCCAGCCTGAAAAGAATGTCGGGCATGAACACTGGCACGAGGCGCGCGAGTGCCTGGCGGAAATCGACCTTCATCAATTCGCAATCAGGGTCGCGCGTCCAGTGGCGATGTGATGATTCCACCAGCGTTGCACCTAATTTTTCGCCAAGCATGGTTTTGATTTCACGCGCGGCGGCGGTGGCTATCGGCTCCTCCGATTTGTTGCCCGATGGATAAGCCATCGATTCGCGAATGACGCCGATGCGCATGCCCTTGAGGTCCCCCGGCGCTTGCGTGTGCGGCGCATAGCTCGCCAGCACCGACGAACGCGGCACGGTGGTGTAGACATCGCGCGAATCGTAATAACCATTCTCCGGGTCTTTCAGCGCATCAAGCACCTTGGCGCAGTCGGCGATCTTGCGGGCGTGGATGCCGCTGCGGTCGCAATAAATATCAGCACCAATGGCGCCACCGTCAAAACCCAGCATCGCCTTGTGCGGCAATATCAGCGCCACCGAATTGTGATTCGACGGCCCGCGGCACGAAGCGCGTGTTTCTTCGCCCAAGCTCGCCATCACCATGTTGGCGCTGACGGATAGCGCCGAGCCGGAGCTGGAGCCGAGGGAGGCCGCGCGCGTGGTGTCATACGGGTTCGACGGATTGCCGCCCCAGGTGGCGCGCTGATAACCCAGAGTCGAAGGCAGCACCTTGCCGGGCTTGTTGCGCCCGCCGGGGTCTCCGGCACGGCCGTTGTACTCAGTGTTCACCGCCTTGGCGAAAATGATCGCGCCTTTCTTGCGCAACTGATCGACGAGGATATGATCGCGCGCGGGGAAATCGATGTCGTATGCCGCATCGCCGCCGCAGGTCGAGCGCATGTCTTTCGTATCGAACGCATCCTTGAACGAAAACACCACGCCGTAGAGCGGCAACTTTTCCAGATCGGGATTCTTGCCGTATTGCGCATCAAGTGCTGCGGCATGCTCCAGCGCATCGGGCTGCTGGCGAAATTGATCGCACACCGGCGGCGCGCCTTTTGGCAGCGGCCCTTTCGATGGATGCAGATCGAAGTCGCCCTTGCAGGTGACCGAACGTTCGCCACGTATGTTCAAAGTGGCAAGCGCATTGACCTGTCCCGCGTTGGGTATGCCCGCGATCATGCCGAACTGCTGTTGCGCCGACGGGTCAGAAGCGGTGGCTTCCATGCGGCCGAATTCCAGCGGCTTGCCTTGGTATTTGTCGAGATCGGGCAGAAAGGTTGCAGCCTTCAGCGTCTGCATGGGGAATTTCAATGGTGCGCCGGCGCGTACCGTGCCTGTGGCGGGCGGCACATCCTTGCCGTCTTCAGTCACCAGCATGCTCGATACGCCGTTGTAGGCGCGCACGCGCGCGAGGTAACGCTGCACGACTTCGACCAGAGTGATCTTGCCCGCGCTGATCGCGGCGTGCAGATCGGCGATAGTGGCTTCTTCGAGTTGAAACGCTTGGGATTGCTGGGTGGGTTGGTCGGGCATGGCTTGTTCTCTTGCAAAGATGACTGGGAAAGTGGCGTACCCAACACCGTCGTTCCAGCGAAGGCTGGAACCGAGGTTGTAACCCGTGCCGCAGGCGCTGAACTTAGCTGCGTCGCATCGGATTACGACCTGGATTCTTGCTTTCGCCAGAATGACGATAGTGGTTTGGTGTTTTTATGCGGTATGTTCCTACGTCAGTGCCGCGCTCGGGGCCTTCGATGCCGCTTGCGCGAATTTTTCATACAGCGTCCAGTCGAGCGCGTGTTCTTCGAGTGTTTCCGGGTTCCACATCTGGCGCGGCAGATCGAGTATGTCGCCGCCGTACACGTGCAGTCCAATGGCGGGCACATTGCCGATGCATTCGGCCACATGAGCCGTCTCGGCGAGCATGGGTAATATCGAGCCGCGCGTGAGCGTGACTTCGCTCGCCTTGCGCAAATTTCCATTCTCGCGCCGATAGAGCGTGTTTTTTTCTTCACCCGACAGCAGCAGTATCTGCGCCCACGCGCCATGCGTGTGCGGCGGCGTGCGGCGCCCGTTGGGGAAGCACACTTTGAGCAGCGTGATCTGCGGCGAGCGATAAAACACCTGGCGCGCATTGCCGCCGGTGCCTGAGACATAACTTAGCGCGCGGTCAATGGCATCAACGTCGTTGCGCAGAGTTTCGAGCACTTCGCGCGCGGCGGTCATTGAATCGGCGGCCTCGCCGGCTTTGGCGAATTTTGCTACAAGGTCTTGAACTTTCATCGGATCAATCTCCTGTTAAGTCGTTGTGCCGCACATCACCACATTGCCCGCGTTGTCGCGCAGCACCTTGAAATCCGGCGGCACCAATATCGTCGCATCAAACTCGGCAATGATGCACGGGCCATTTTGATACGCATCGGCGAGACTGTCCGCTGAAATCACGCGTGTTTGCAGCCAGCCGTGTTCGGCGCCGAACCATGCGCGGCGTGTCGTGGCGGTGGCGCTCACGTGGCGAGTAAATCGTAAGTTATTGTTTTTATTGACGTTTTTATCTTCGCTTACAATGGCGATCAGATGCAGGTTGACGAGTTCAACCATGCCGTCGCCCTTGTGGCCGTAGGCTTGTTCGTGCGCGGCGTCGAAGGCCGCGGCCACCTGTTGCAGCGATTCGTGCGTGGTCGAGCCGTCTGGCCAGGGTACGGCGAGTTCGTGCGTCTGGCTCATGTAACGCAATTCGGCGAGGCGTTGCATGCGGCTTTGAGCAGGCGCGTGGCCCTCGCGGGCGAGCGCATCGTGCGCTTGCAGTTCCAATGATTTCCACTTTGCTTCAACCAGTGCAGGGTCAAGATCGCGCGTGAGGCCGAGCAGCGTTTGCCGATAATGATGTTCGAGATTGGAATGTAGCAGGCCCAGGGCGGAGAACAGGCCCGAGGCCGGCGGCACAATGATGCGCGGCAGTTCAAGTTCGCGCGCGATCGCCGCGGCGAACAAGCCGCCGTTGCCGCCGAACGCGATGAGTTCGAAATCACGCGGATCCTTGCCGCGCTCGATCGACACCGAGCGGATGGCGCGCGTCATGTTCGACACCGCGATGCGCACCACGCCGAAACACAATTCGGTGAGGTCCATGCCTAGCGGCGCGGCGATTTTGTCGCGCATCGCTGCCTCGGCGCGTGCAACGTCGAGCTTGACGTTGCCGCCGGCAAGCCCCGCCGGGTCGAGCCAGCCCAGCAGCAGGCACGCATCGGTCAACGTAGGTTCCGTGCCGCCTTGCCCGTAACACACCGGCCCCGGCTTGGCGCCCGCGCTCCTGGGGCCGACCTGCAATGCGCCCCCGCGATCCAGCCACACGATGCTGCCGCCGCCCGCGCCGATCTCGGAAATGTCGAGCGTGGGCGCGCGCAGCGCGTAGCCGCCGCCCTTGGCGATTTGCCCGCTGCGCGAAAAGCCGCCGCCGACTTCGTATTCGGACGAATACGCCACCGCGCCGTGTTCGATGAGGCTCGCTTTCGCCGTGGTGCCGCCGATGTCGAGTGCCACCGCGTGCGTGAGGCCGCGTTCGCGCGCCAGCTTCAGCGCCGCGACCACGCCGGCGGCAGGGCCGGATTCGATGATGTGCACAGGCGTCTCGCACGCGGCTTCGGCCGTCATCACGCCGCCGCTCGATTGCATCATCAATAGCGGCGCGGTGAAGCCCAGTTGTTTTAACCCTGCCGAGAGTGACAAAACATAATTGCGCACCACGGGTTTCACGTAGGCATTGACCACCGTGGTGCTGGTGCGCTCGTACTCGCGCATCTCGCGCAGGATGTCGGACGAGATTGACACGTCGATGTCAGGCGCCTCGGCACGCAGGATGTCGCGGATGACGACTTCGTGCGCCGGATTGGCATAGGAGTTGATGAGGCACACCGCGATGGATTTCACGTTCCATTTCTTCAAATCTCGCAACGCGGCCTCGACCGAAGCGGCATCCAGCGCTTGCAGCACACGCCCATCATGCGCGATGCGTTCAACGGCCTCCGCGCGCAGATAACGCTCAACCAGCGGCACGGGTTTTTCCCAGGTGAGATCGTAAAGATGCGGCACGCGGATGCGCCGCAACTCAAGCACATCGCGAAAGCCATGCGTGGTGATGAGCCCCGTCAGCGCGCCCTTGCGCTCGATGATGGCATTGGTGGCAACGGTAGTGCCGTGAACCACGCGCGTGCACTGGCTCGCGTCGAGCTTGAGATCGGCGAGCGCTTTTTCCAGCAGCGCGACCACGCCGCGCTCGAACGCGCCGGGCGTGGAAAGCCCCTTCTCGGTATGCACCGTGCCGTCGTCCTGGACGATGACCAGATCGGTAAAGGTGCCGCCGATATCGACGCCGGCGGTGAAGGTGGGGGTGTTCACGTTGTGTTTTCGAAGCGTGGAGCGTCGTAGAATAGTCGAACTCCAGCGCCAGTCCAACACTTTACACATGAATACACAGCCACGTCCGCATCTTGACCCAATCACAGCTTCGGTGATCGAACACGGTTTGCACAGCGTCACCGACGAAATGGCGACCGTGGTGGTGAAGACCGCCTATTCGCCGCTGGTGCGCGACGTGCTCGATTTCACTGTCGCGCTGTGCCATCCGCGCGGCGAGATGGTGGTGCAGGGTGTGGGCATGGCGATACACCTGGGTGCGCTGCCGACCGCGGTGGAGGCGATCCTCAAACGTTTCGGCGGCCAGTTGAAGCCCGGCGACGCGGTGATCATGAACGACGCCTACGAGGGCGGCATGCATTTGCCGAATGTGATTTTGCTCACGCCGGCGTTTCACGAAGGCCGGCTGCTGGGTTACGCGATGGTGATGGCGCATCACACCGATATCGGCGGCCATGTGCCGGGCAGTGTGCCGGTGAACAGCCGAGAGATATTCGCCGAGGGGCTGCGCATACCGCCGATGTTTCTGGAGCGCGAGGCGAATGGAAAGCCGCAACGCAACGAAGTGCTGCTCGAAATCATTGAGCGCAACGTGCGCCTGCCACGCGATTTTTTTGGCGATCTGGATTCGCAGTTGTCCGCCTGCCGCACGGCCGAGCGGCGCTTGATCGCACTGGCTTCGCGTTATGGCACCGACACGGTACTTGCGGCGCAGGACAATCTGCTCGACCGCGCGGAGCGTATCGCGCGCGCCGAGATTGCCGCGCTGCCCGACGGAGATTATTCGTTCGAGGATTTTCTCGACAACGACGGCATGGACGGCCCGCCGCAGAAATTGCAAGTTACGATCCGCATACGCGGTGACACGCTCACCGGTGATTTCACCGGCTGCGCGCCGCAGGTGCCCACCGCGATCAATTCGCCGCTGGCGTATTCGCGCTCGGCATTTTTTTTGAGTGTGCGTTCGATCTTCACGCCGGACATGCCGAACAACGCGGGGTTCTTCCGGCCGCTGGCGATGATTGCGCCGGAGGGCACCATCATTCATCCGAAGTTTCCCGGCGCGGTGGGCGCGATGGGTGTGACCGGATATCGCTTGACCGACGTGGTGTTCGGCGCGCTGGCCAAGGCGGCGCCCGACCGTGTGCGCGCGGCGAGCGAGGGCGGCACCACGCGCTACACCTTCGCGGCCAACGTTGAAGGCAAGCCGTGCATATTGTCCGAGGCGCTGGTGGGCGCGTGGGGCGGGCACGCGCGTTACGACGGCATCGATGGTGTCGCCAACATCGCGGCGAACATGTCGAACTCGCCGGTGGAAATGGTCGAGAGCACTTATCCGGTGCTGGTCGAGGAATACGGCTATGAGCGCGATTCCGAAGGCGCGGGCGAACATCGCGGCGGTCTTGGCGTACGGCGGCGCATGAAGATTTTGTCCGAAGGCGGCGGCATGCTGCAAATTCGGTCGGGCCGCGGCTCGCGTCCGCCGTGGGGCGCGGCGGGCGGCGAGGACGGCACCGCGTGTCAGAATGTACTCAACCCCGGCACACCGAACGAAAAGAAACTGCGCGGTCAGGAAACCATGCAAGTGCCCGGCGGCACCGTCTATCTGCATGTCACACCTGGCGCGGGCGGGCACGGCGATCCATCGCGGCGCGACGCAGCGCTGGTTGCACGCGATGTGCGCGACGGAAAAATATCCGTGCGTCGCGCGCGAGAGATTTATCGCGTGTCGGTGTCGGACGCGGGCGTGGTTGACGATGCCGCGACACGCCAACTGCGCTATGCCTGATCAAGGGTATCGTAAGCCATTGTTTTTATTATGAAATTTACAGAACTCGAAACGCCGGCCCTGGTGCTCGATAGCGGCAGGCTCGACCGCAATCTGGTGCGCATGCGTGACAAGCTCACGCGTCACGGCGTGGCACTGCGCCCGCATGTGAAGACCGCGAAGTCTGTTGACGTGGTGCGCCGCGCGGTCACGCCGGGGGTGGGCGGCATCACGGTTTCGACGTTGAAAGAGGCCGAACAATTTTTTGCCGCGGGATATCGCGACATTCTGTACGCCGTAGGTATCGCACCTAACAAGCTCGATCATGTCGCAGCGCTGCGCGCAAAAGGTTGTGATCTTACGATTTTGCTCGACAGCGTTGAAGCCGCACACGCGGTTACAGCGAAGGGTGTGCTGTTACCGACATTGATTGAAATCGACAGCGACGGCCACCGCGCTGGCGTGAAGCCGGGGGATGCGCGCTTGATTGAAATTGGGCTTGAATTAGGAAAAAACCTGCGAGGTGTGATGACGCACGCAGGGGGTTCATACGACTGTAAGTCGATAGACGAAATACGCGCCATGGCCGAGCGCGAACGCGCGGCGGTGGTGCGCTGCGCCGATGAACTACGCGGCGCCGGGCTGAATTGCAACGTGGTAAGCGTGGGTTCGTCGCCCACCGCGACGTACGGCGAATTCTTCGCGGGCGTCACCGAAGTGCGCGCGGGCGTCTACATGTTTTTCGATCTGTTCATGGCGGGGCTGGGCGTGTGCGCGCAGGACGACATCGCGCTGTCGGTGCTGACCTCGGTGATTGGGCACCAACCCGAGAAGGGCTGGATACTCACCGACGCGGGTTGGATGGCGCTGTCGCGTGATCGCGGCACCGCGGGCCAGAAAATCGATCAGGGTTATGGCGTGGTGTGCGATGTCAACGGCGCGCCGCTCGATGATTTAATCGTCAGCGCCGCCAATCAGGAGCACGGCATTGTTTCGCGCCGTGACGGTACGGCGTTAGACCCGGCGCGTTATCCGATTGGGACGCTGTTGCGCATATTGCCCAATCACGCGTGCGCCACCGCCGCGCAGCACGACGCCTATCACGTTATTGAGAACAACTCAGAGATCGCCGAACGCTGGCCGCGCTTTAGCGGCTGGTGATCAGTACGGTGCAGTGCCCACCAGCGTGGTGCGCTCCATGTGGCGGCGCAGCGGCAACTGGTAATCGGGCACGGCCTGATGTTGCACCGAGCAGTTATCCCATAGCAGAAAATCACCAACCTGCCACTTGTGCTGGTAGATGAACCCGGGCTTGGTGGAGTGCGCGATCAGTTGATTGAGTATCGCGTCGCCTTCGGCGTTTTCCATGCCCTCGATGCGCGCGGTGTAGCCGTCGTTGACGAAGAGACATTTCTTGCCGGTGTAGGGATGCGTGCGCACGATGGGGTGCGCGACATCGGGCGTGCGTGCTTCCTGCTCCGCCGTCAGCGATTTGCGCGGGCCGCTGTTGCGCTCGCGGTAGTAGCCTTTCTTGTACGACTGCACGGCTTTGAGACCGGCGATTTTTTGTTGGGTTGATTCGGGCAGCGCCGCGTATGCGGCGACCGCGCTGGCGAATTTGGTGTCGCCCAGCGCCTTGCCGTTTTCGTCGTGCGGCACTTCCAGCGCATAGAACAATGATCCGCGGCTCGGCTCCTTGATGTAGCAAAGGTCTGAGTGCCAGAACAGGCCAGCGTCCTGCGAACCGATGGGCTTGCCGTCAATCACGATGTTGGACACGACAAATAGTTCGTGAAACCCCGGCCGGCAGCAATCCTTGCGCACGTGTAATTCAAGTTCGCCGAAACGGCGGCTGAATTTGACGTGCTGATAGGGTGTTAATTTTTGATTGCGAAAGAACACCACTTCGTGTTCGTGCCACGCATCGACAATTTGTTTGAACATGTTTTCGTCCAGGTCTTGCGACAGATCGACGCCAAGAATTTCCGCGCCGAGCGCGGCGCCGGTGCGGCGGATTGAAAGCATGTGCGTGATTCCCATGTGATGAATCGGTGACGCTGATTATACGGCATGCGACAAGTGCCGCAGCGCAGCAAGCCTGCTACAATGTGAACACACAGGATATGCATAACTTATTGTTTATAAAAAAGTTTCTTGATGGCGAATGAGGATTTGAGCAAGCTGCGCATCGAGCGTGGCGCAGCGGCCGCGAACTTCAAACGCAAGCGCCACGGATGGTTTTGGCTGCTCGCGTTGCTGGTTGGCGCGGGCGGGGCTTACTACGTGTTCGGCCATCGCCCGGCCATCGCGGTTGACGTCGTCACCGTGTCGCAGGCGTATCCGTCGCAGGCGCACACGCAACTTAATGCCACCGGCTACGTGGTCGCACAGCGCAAGGCGGCGGTGGCGTCGAAGGCGACGGGGCGGCTTGAGTGGCTCAACGTGCGCGAAGGCAGCGAAGTCAAGGCGAACGAAATCATCGCGCGGCTTGAAAACAAGGATGTCACCGCATCGCTGCAACAGACGCGCGCCAGCGTTGCGGTGGCGCGCGCGAATCTCGAACAGGGCCTGGCGGAAATGCGCGACGCCGAACGCGCGCTCACGCGCTCGCGTGATCTGCTGGCGAAGAATTTCGTCTCCGCGTCGGCGCACGACGTGGTGATCGCGCGCCACGAAAAAGCGGCGGCCTCGATCAGCGGGCTGAAGGCTTCAATCGCGGTGGCGGAGGCCAATGTGCGCTCGGCCGAGGTGGCGGTGGAGCAAACATTGATCCGCGCGCCCTTCGACGGCGTGGTGCTAACCAAGAACGCCAATGTCGGCGACGTGATCACGCCGTTTTCATCCGCGTCCGGCTCGCAGGCGGCGGTGGTGACCATGGCGGACATGTCCACGCTGGAAGTCGAGGCCGACGTGTCGGAATCGAACCTGGCGAAAATCCGCCCCGATCAGCCGTGCGAAATTCAACTCGACGCACTGCCGGGCAAACGTCTGCGCGGCGTCGTGCATCGCTTGGCGCCCACGGTGGATCGATCCAAGGCGACGGTGATGGCGAAGATACGTTTCGTCGATAACGATGCGCGCGTGCTGCCCGACATGAGCGCTAAGGTCGCTTTTCTCACGCAAGAGACTCCCGAAGCGCAACGCGCCGCGCGCACCGTGCTGCAGCCCGCGGCAATCGTGGAGCGCAACGGCAAAAAAGTCGTGTTCATCGTGCAGGACGGCAAGGCGGTGGAAAGCGCTGTCGTCACCGGCGAGCGCATCGGTGAAATGCTCACCGTCACGCAAGGTGTTAAACCCGGCGACAAAGTCGTCATCAAGCCGCCCGAAAAGCTGCAAGGCGGCGCGGCGGTTAGCGTGGCGGGGAAGTGATGTTGTTCAACTTCAACGTCAACCGCAACCGCAAAGACGCAAAGACGCAAAGGACACGCAAAGTAAAGCAAGAAACGCGTTCAATGCTTTACCGATTCTTGTGCAGGTCATCAACCAAAACTGTCGTTCCCGCCTGCGCGGGAACGACAGCGCTTTTGTTACGCGAATTTCCTTCTCGTGTTGTTCGTGTCCTTTGTGTTGTTGCGTCTTTGCGGTGGATGTTTTCATGTCCGCACCCGTAGTAGAAATCCGCAATCTCGTGAAGTCCTACCGGCGCGGCGGGCAGATCGTGCCAGTGCTGAACGATCTTACCTTCGACATACAGGCCGGTGATTTCGTGGCGCTGATGGGGCCTTCCGGTTCGGGCAAGAGCACGCTGCTTAACTTGATCGCCGGCATCGACAAGCCCGACAGCGGCACGCTGCGGGTGCAGGGCGAGGACATCACCACGCTGGGCGAATCACAACTTGCCGACTGGCGCGCGCGCAATGTCGGGTTCATCTTTCAGTTCTACAACCTGATGCCGGTGTTGACCGCGTTCGAGAATGTCGAACTGCCGCTGCTGCTCACTAACTTGAGCGCGCGCGAACGGCGCGAGCATGCGGGCGCCGCGCTGGCGATGGTGGGCTTGGCGGATCGCGTCGATCACTATCCTTCGGAGTTGTCCGGCGGGCAGCAGCAGCGCGTGGCCATCGCGCGCGCCATCGTCGCCGATCCGGCGATACTGGTTGCCGATGAACCGACTGGCGATCTTGACCGCGCGTCAGCGGAGGACATACTTGCGCTGATCGAGCGGCTCAATCGTGAGCTTGCGAAAACCATTGTGATGGTGACGCACGATCCATTTGCAGCAAAACGTGCGCGTACGATACGTCATCTTGAAAAGGGTGTGCTTGCCATGGAAGCGCCGAATTAATGGCAGGAATGCCGCGGCGGACCGGCGCATTTGGAAATTTGCTTCACAACGCCGTGGCGAGCGTTTATACTTTTTATAAAATATCGTTCTAAAACAACGACTTAAAAATGGAAGCCCAAGCGCCAGACAAGTCCGCCGTTGACCGCCATACGGTTTTTGCCGAGCAGGTGCGGCTGGTCTATCAATTGGGCGGGTCGGGCGGGCTGGCGGCCGCGGCGGCGGGCGGGATGTATGCCTTTCTGGTGTGGCCCACCGCGCCACGCGCGGAGTTGATCGCGTGGGTGGCCGCGCTCACCGTGCTCGGCGTGCTGCGCATGGCGCTGGTCTACATAAGCAAACGCCACGTTATCAAAGACAATGTGCGGGCGTGGGCGTGGGGGCTGATCGCGCTTGCCGCTGCGACGGGGTTGCTATGGGGCTATGGCGCCACGCGGCTTTTCCCCTACCAGTTGCCGGAACTGTATTTCATCGTCGCGTTTATTCTGGTCGGCCTGCCGGCCGGCGCCATCGCCACGTTCGGGCCGTGGGTGCTGTCGTATGCGGTTTACCTGTTATGCACGATTCTGCCGTTCAGCGTGCATGCGCTTGTGCGTGGCGGCGATGCGGCGGGCTGGCTGGTGCTGGCGACCATTATCTTCATCGCGTTCATGTTACGCGTCGCGCGCTGGTCGGAAACAACCATCCGCGACAACATCGCGCAGCGCTTGCGCATCGAAGGCATGGCCGGTGTGCTCACCGAGGCGCGCGACGCGGCCGATTCGGCGAACCGCGCGAAATCGAGCTTTCTCGCCAACATGAGCCACGAGGTGCGCACGCCGCTTAACGCCGTGATCGGCATGAACGAGCTGTTGCTCGACACGCGGCTGGAACCCAGGCAGCGCGGCTACTCGCACGCGGTGCGCGAGGCGGCACTGTCGTTGCTCGACATCCTGAATTCCGTGATCGATATGAGCCGCATCGAGGCGGGGCGGCTTGATCTGAAGGAGGAGCGCTTCGCGCTGCGCGCGCTGATCGGCCAGATCGAGCGCATGTACCGGCCCGTGGCGCAGCGCAAGGGGCTCGACTTCAAGATTGCGGTGATGCCCAGCGTGCCGTATGCGTTGTACGGCGATCCGGCGCGCTGGCGCCAGGTGCTGGGCGTGTTTGTCGACAATGCGCTCAAGTTCACCGAATACGGCGGCGTTTCCGTGTCGATAGACGCGCTGGAGACCGAAGGCGAGATCTGCGTGGTGCGCGGCGTGGTGGTCGATACCGGCATCGGCATCGCGCCCGAAGACCGGCCGCTGCTGTTCCAGCCGTTTACACAGGTGGATGCCTCATCCACGCGCCAGCACGGCGGCACCGGCGTGGGCCTGCGCATCGCCGCGGAACTGGCGAAGATGATGGGCGGCGAGGCCGGCGTCGAGAGCGAGCGCGGCAAGGGCTCGAGTTTCTGGTTCACCACGCGCATGAAACTCGCCGCGCCGGAGGCGACCATGCAACCGGTGCCCGCCGAGGCGGCTGCTGTCGCGCGCAGTTTTCCTGGCGCCAAAATTCTGCTGGTCGAGGACAACAATATCAACCAGGTCATCGCGCGCACCATACTTGAGCGGCTGGGCTGCAAGGTTGAGGCCGCCAGCAACGGTCTTGAGGCATTAAAGCGCGTGGAAAAAACGCCCTTTGACCTGATATTCATGGATTGCCAGATGCCGGAGATGGATGGTTATGCGGCCACCGGCGAAATTCGCCGCCGCGAAACCACCAGTGGTACGCGCATACCCATCATCGCGCTCACCGCAAATGCGCTCGAAGGCGACCGCGAGCGCTGTCTCGCGGCGGGGATGGACGACTATCTCGCCAAGCCCTACGTGCGAGATCAGATCATCACCATGATGCAGCGCTGGCTGCCGCAGTTCGTGAGCCGCGAATCACGCGCCACGGTGGACGGACAGGACACACAGGACGCCGCGGAGTGATGTGTATCTGCTGAAGCTCATTTTTCGCAACGCGTTTCGTCACAAGCTGCGCACGCTGCTGACCATGCTCGGCCTGCTGGTGGCGGTGCTGGCGTTCGGCTTGCTACAAACCGTGGTCGATGCCTGGTACGCGGGCGCCAATGCGGCCTCGTCGACGCGGCTCATCACACGCAATTCAATTTCACTCGTATTTCCGCTGCCCACGACATACCACGACCGTATCCGCCAGTTGCCGGGGGTGCGCGCGGTGTCGTACGCCAACTGGTTCGGCGGCGTGTACGTCGCGGAGAAGAATTTTTTCCCGCAGTTCGCGATCGAGCCGCGCAGCTATTTCGAACTGTACCCGGAATACATCGTGCCGCCGGATGAGTTTCGCGAATTCCTGCGCGACCGCAAGGGCGCTGCAATCGGACGCAAACTGGCCGATACCCACGGCTTGAAGGTCGGTGACGTGATCCCCATACGCGGCACGATATTTCCGGGCACCTGGGAGTTCGTGGTGCGCGTGATCTACGAGGGCGCCGAGGCCGGCACCGATACCTCGCAACTCTTTTTTCATTGGGAGTATCTCAACGAGACGATGAAAAAAGTTTCCGCGCGCCGGGCGAATCAGGTCGGCATCTATTTGATCGGCCTCACCAGCGCCGACCGTGCCGCCGAGGTGGCGCAGGCGGTGGATGCCACATTTCGCAACTCGCTGGCCGAGACGCTGACCGAAACCGAGAAGGCGTTTCAGCTCGGTTTTGTCGCCATGACCGAGGCCATCGTGGTGGCGATACGCATCGTGTCGTTCCTGGTGATTTTTATCATCATGGCGGTGATGGCCAACACCATGGCGATGACCGCGCGCGAACGCGTCGCCGAATACGCGACGTTGAAAGCCGTGGGCTTCGGCCCCGCGTTTCTGGCGGCGCTTATCACCGGCGAATCACTCGCCATCGCCGTCATCGGCGGCGGGCTCGGCATCCTGTTCACGTTTCCGGTCGCACACGAATTCGGCAGGGCGATGGGCACATTGTTTAAATCGTTCGCGGTGAGTCAGGAAACCGTGCTGCTGCAAATCGCCGCGGTCTTTGTCGTCGGCCTCGTCGCCGCCGCCGTGCCCAGCGTGCGCGCGGCGCGAGTGAAAATCGCGGAGGGGTTGAGGCATGTGGGGTGAATTGACGGCAGTGTTTAGTTTTGAGCTTCTCAACCCCCGCTTCGCGGGGGCAGGCGTTCCTTTAAGAAACAAAGGGTTAGACGTTTTGTTTCTCAGGAGTGTTTAGTGTTTAGTTAACTGCAATCGTGGCATGCCGCCTTTAACTCAACACTCAACACTCAACACTGAAGTATGTCCCTCCCTCTCTCCTACACCTTCCGCAATCTGTGGTCGCGCAAAGTCACTACCGTGCTCACGGCGGGCGGCATGGCGCTGGTGGTGTTTGTCTTTGCCACGGTGTTGATGCTGGAAGAGGGCTTGCGAAAAACATTAGTAGAAACAGGTAGTTACGACAATGCCGTGGTGATACGCCGCTCGGCGCAGACCGAGGTGCAGAGCGGTGTTGACCGTTCGCAGGCTGGCATCGTCGAGACGCAACCGGAGGTCGCCATCGGCGCCAATGGCGAGCGCCTCGCGTCAAAAGAAATCGTGGTGCTGGTGAATCTGTTGAAGCGCACCACCAACGCGCCCTCGAACGTGATGGTGCGCGGCGTGCCGCCGGTGGGCATTACCCTTCGGCCGCAAGTGCGCGTGATCGAAGGCCGCATGTTCCGCCCCGGCTCCACCGAGATCATCACCGGCAAGAGCGTCGCCCAGCGTTTTCAGGGCGGCAGGCCCGGTGAATCGATGCGTTTCGGCGGGCGCGACTGGACGGTGGTGGGCGTGTTCGACGCCGGCAAAAGCGGCTTCGATTCAGAAGTATGGGGTGATTCCGATCAGTTGATGCAATCGTTTCGCCGCCCGGTGTACTCAGCGATCATCTTCAAGCTTGCCGACCCGGCGGCGTTCGGCGCCGTCAAGGCCCGGCTCGAATCCGATCAACGTCTGACCGTCGAGGCCACGCGCGAGGTCGATTTCTATGCCGAACAATCGCGTGTGCTGGCGGGGTTCATCCGCACGCTGGGCCTCACACTATCGATCATATTCTCGATAGGCGCGGTAATCGGCGCGATGATCACCATGTATGCATCGGTGGCGAGCCGCACCGCCGAAATCGGCACCCTGCGCGCGCTGGGTTTTCGCAAGGGCAGCATACTCGCCGCGTTCCTGATCGAGGCCATGCTGCTGGGTGTAACCGGCGGCGTCATCGGGTTATTCATGGCGTCCTTCATGCAATTCTTCACCATCTCCACCATGAACTGGCAAAGTTTCTCCGAACTTGCATTCAGTTTTACGCTGAACGGTGCAATCGTGATCAAGGCCACCGTGTTCGCGTTGCTGATGGGCGCCGTCGGCGGATTTCTGCCCGCCGTGCGCGCCGCACGCTTGAAAATCGTGGATGCCTTGAGATCCGCGTAGCCGCGAAGGTCAGCGTGGGTTGATCACATGAGCGCCAAAGGCGCTCAATGTGCGATCAATGCTCAGTAAGCGGTAGCCCAGGTGCTTTGCCTGCGCATACAGCAGGCGGTCAAACGGATCGCCATGCTTCTGGCGCAGCTCGCACGACATTAATATCGGTTCAAGCGTCAGCGCACACATGCGAAAACCGTCGCGCAGCGCCTGTTCGGCCACGCGGCGCGGTTGCACGCTGATCTTGCCCTTGCGCCATTTAAGGCCGATTTCCCAAACCGATGCCTCGGAGAACGCCACCTCGTCCGCACGCGCCATGGCGGCGCGCGCGCCGGCGCTAAGCTGCGGCGCGTCCGTCAACGCCCAGATCAGGCAGTGCGTGTCGAGCAGCAGTTTCATCCGCGGCGGCTACCTGTCAATAAGGTCTTCGTCGGTCATCGGCGCATGAAAATCCGCCGCAAGCTTGAGTTTGGCGCGCTTTAGCCCGCCAAGACGAACCCCGCTTTTCGATGCGGCGGAGGTCACTGGTATAAGGCGCGCAAGCGGCTTGCCAGCGCGCGCTATGACTACTTCTTCTCCCGCCACCGCCTTGTCAAGCAGCGCTGAAAGATTAGTCTTGGCTTGGTAAATATTGATCAGCATGTTGATTTCGCTTCGGCGAAACTTGTTGGTCAGATTTTAGCATTTCTGACTAATCATTTCCAGGCCGGCGCAATTAACCCCGCCGCCAAACCCGCAAAATCAAATCGGTCGCGGCGGCCGCTCGATAGTCCCCATGTGCACTCCATAATGCCCGCTGCGCCGGTCGTGATAGTAGTGGCTCAGGGTGTTGCGCACGGTGGCGAAGGCGATCTCATCCCATGGGATTTCTGATTCGGTGCACAGTTTTGTTTCCAGCGTTTCCGCGCCGGGGTGAAAATTTAGATCGGTGAGCCGCGCGCGAAACAGGATGTAGACCTGATTCACGTGCGGGATGTTGTAGATCGCGAACAGCGGGTCGAGTTCGACGCGGGCGTTGGCTTCCTCCAGTGTTTCGCGCGCCGCGCCGGCTTGCATGGTTTCGCCGTTTTCCATGAAGCCCGCCGGCACGGTCCAAAGACCGTAACGCGGATCTATCGCGCGTTTGCACAACAGCACCTTGTCTTCCCAGTACGGCACGCAGCCGACGATCATGCGCGGGTTTTGATAGTGAATGGTGTTGCAGGCGTCGCACACGTAGCGCGGCAGCGCATCGCCGGGAGGAATTTTGTGCGCGACCCGCGCGCCGCAATTGCTGCAGAATTTCATGAGATTGTTCTGTGGTGTAGCCGTAACTATAGCGCACTCTCGATTTTCAACTGTCGAGTTGATAAATCGTGCGGTTCGCGCGGCGCAGCCGGCTGCCGAGCTCGCGCCCCAAGTTGGCAAGCAGCTTGATGGCCATCGCGGGCTGCTCGGCGGACAGCCTGGTGAATGCCTCGTGCGACAGCACGTAGCAGATGAGTTCGCCATCGGCCTCGACGGTGGCCGAACGCGCGCCGTCATCAAGCAGCGCGATTTCGCCGAATATCGTGCCGGGCGCGAAAGTGACGAGCCGCATGCTGCGTGGCGCGCCGTCATCCATCCCCGGCACGTTGATGCGCACGCTGGCGCTGCCTTGGGTGATCATGTAAAGATCGCGCCCGGTGTCGCCTTCGTTGAACACGACTGCACCCGAGGCCCATGTCTTGCGCGCGAGCCGGTCTTGCAATTGCGCGATTTCCTGTCCGTTCATGCCCGCCAGTACGTCAAAACGCGCGAGCGCAAACTCGCCACCGCCCACGGTGTCGTCGCCGGCCGTGAGGATGAGGCGCTCCTCGGCCCATTCAATCGCCGTGTCGGCGTCGTCGAACATGCGGCCCGCGCCCAATGCGGCGGTGACGCCCATGTCGCGCAATATCGTGGCCACCTCGGCGTGCGTGGCGGCGCCCGACAGCAGCATGTGGCGCGCGCTACCGGTGATTTTATCGAACGCCGCGAGTATCACGCGAGCACCCGAGCTATCCATTTCGTTGACGCGTTTCAAATCGAGTATCACGCATTGCGAGCCGCTCGCCGCCAGTTGATCGAGCCGCACGCTCAGCGTGTCGGAGGTGCCGAAGAACACCGGGCCTTCGAGTTCGAGCACCACGACCTTGCCGCCGCGCTCGGCGAGCAATGCCATCTGCCTGGGCTCGCGCGTCTTGCGCGAGTGCACCATGTCGCAACTGTATTCGCGGCGGATCACCGATTTGCTGATACGTACCAGGAACACCGCGAGCGTGACGACAAATCCCATCAGCACGGCAAGCCCGATGTTGGCGGCGATGGCGAGCGTGGCCACTATGGCGACGATCGACAGGTCGGTGATGATGCCGTCGCGATCCTTGCCGCCGTCCTTGAACAGCTTGCCCGCCATTTGCAGTGTCCAGCGGTCGAACAATTGAATCGCCGCTGCGATCATCATCGCCGCGATCACCACGCGCGGAATCAGCGCGATCAGCGGCAGCAGCAGGCCGCTGGCGATGACGCCGGCGAATATCAGCACCGAAGCGGGTGTGGTGCCGCCGCTGCGTTGATTGGCGTCGCTTGCCGCCATGTTGATGCCGGTGGAGATGCCGCCGAAGCTCGCCGAAATCATGTTGGCGATGCCTTGCGTGACGAGTTCGCGATTGCCTTCGCGCCGTTCGCCGAGGCGGCGCTCCGCGATGCGCGCGCCCAGCAAGGTGTCGAGCGTGCCCACCACCGACAAACTCGCCGCGCCCGACAATACCAGCGGCAGCAATGCGTGATCGTCGGGATTTGTTAGTAAGTCATGGAAAATAAACAGAAATTTTGGTGATGGCATGGACCACGGTATGGCACCGATGAGCGGCCCCAGGTGTTCGCGCAGACCGAGCAAGGCGAGTGCGTAAAACACCACGACGCCGGCCAGCAAGCCGCCGAAATTCGACGGAAATGATTTGATGAAGCGCGGCATCAAGAGCATCGCGACGCATACCGCGAGGCCGACCAGGATCGTGAGCGGTTGTATCAGGGAGAACTCGCCCGGCAATTGAGCGAGCCCGATGCCCTCCGGCAAGCCGAGCATGATCGGAATTTGCGCGACGAAGATGAGTATGGAACCCGCGGTTTGAAAGCCCGCGAGCACTGGCGCGGGCAGATACTTTGCCAGTATGCCGAGCTTGAGCGCGCCATAGATCAGTTGCAGCGCGCCGCTCGCCAGCACCATCAGGAACACCAGGCCCATCAGCGTGTCCGCGTCGCGGATGCCGGCGGCGTGCGCGGCGGTGACGATGTTTTGCGCCACCAGCGTGCTGATCAGGAAGGTGACGATGCCGCGGGGCGAATAGATGATCGTTCCGCGTCCGCCGCCGAGCAGCGCCGCGGTGAATCCGCCGCACACCGCGCCGTACAAGCCGGCGAGCACGCCGTGTTGCACGTACTGAGGCCCCAGCGGCGCCAGCGCCAGTATGCCAAAGCCCACGCACACCGGCACGGCGAGCACGGCGGCGGTGAGTCCGCCGATGGCATTGCCGCGCAGACGGGCCAGGGCTGAGTCAGTCATGCAACAGGGCGCTCCACATCGGCGCGAAACGGGCTGTGCTCATGCAATTCATCGATGTAGCTCGCCACGCCGCGTGCCTCGCGCTCGAGGAATTGTTCGATGGCCGCGGCGAATTGAGGATGTGCCAGCCAGTGCGCCGAACAGGTTTCGACCGGCAGCAGGCCGCGCGCCATTTTGTGTTCGCCCTGCGCGCCGCCTTCAAACACCTGGATGCCACGCGCGATGCAGTACTCGATCACCTGGTAGTAACACGCCTCGAAATGCATCGCCGGGTGATGCTCGATCGCACCCCAGTAGCGCCCGTACAGGCGCTTGCCGTTGTGCACGTTAAACGAGGCGCCGATGCGTTTGCCCGCGCGCTCGGCGACGATCATCAGCAGATTCCGCGGCATGCCGCGGCCGATGTTGCGGAAGAAATCGATATTCAGATAAGGGCGCGAGTGATGCTCGCGATACGTCTGGTTGTAACAGCGCACGAAAAACGTCCAGTCGGCATCGGTGATATCCGCGCCGTCGATCCAACTGAAGCTGATGCCGGCGTCGCGCACGCGGCGCCGCTCCTGTTTGATTTTCTTGCGCTTGGTGTGATTCATGTGCGACAGGTATTCGTCGAACGTCGCATCTCCCGCGTTGGTCCAGTGAAACTGCACGCCGTGGCGCAGCATCATGCCGCGCGCGGCCATGCGGTCGGCCTGCTCGCGCGGCGGAAACAGGCAGTGCAACGAGGACACATTGCTGTCGCGCGCGGCGGCGAGCGCGGTGTCGGCGAGTTCATCGAACACGGCGTCGGACTCGGCGAGGATGCGTTGCCCGCTGACGGGCGTGAAGGGCACCGCCGCCAGCAGCTTGGGGTAATACTCCAGGTTGTTGCGCTCGTAGGCATCGGCCCACGCCCAGTCGAACACGAATTCACCGCGCGAATGCATCTTCAGATACAGCGGCATCGCGCCGGTCAGCCGCGCGCCGTCAAACGCCACCAGGTAGCGCGGCGCCCAGCCGGTGTCCTCGCAGGCACAGCCGGTCTCGTGCAGCGCGTGCAGGAACTCATGCCGCAGGAAGGGATGATCGCCTGCGAGACGATTCCAAACGCCCGCGTCGATGGCGCCCAGCGAGTTGACGACCTTGACCGCCATTACCGCGCGCACCTCATGTACCTATGGCATGAAATGAATTGAGTGTAATCGGCTGTCAAGTTACTGGCGCTCAATGGAGGGATGGAACCACGCGGGCGATGATATATTAGCGCCATGAAAATTGCGATTGCACAGTTGAATTACACCGTCGGCGATCTTGACGGCAATGTCGCCAAGATTACCGATGCCGCCGCTCGCGCAAAGGCGGGCGGCGCATCGCTGATGCTCACCACCGAGCTTGCCATCTGCGGCTATTCGCCGGAAGACCTGCTGCTGCGCGGCGATTTTCATGGCGCGTGCGCCGAGGCGCTGGGTAAACTTGCGCGGCAAAAACACGGCATCACGCTGGTGGTCGGACATCCGCACCGTATCGGCGATAAATACTACAACGCCGCCTCGGTGTTGCGCGATGGCGGCATACTCACCACGTATCTCAAGCGCGAGCTGCCGAATTACACCGTGTTCGACGAAAAACGTTACTTCGATTCGGGCAGCGAGCCGTGTGTGTTCGAGCACGAGGGGCTGCGCCTGGGTGTCACCGTATGCGAGGACGTGTGGGAGGAGCCGTCGGCGCTCGCCGCGCGCGACGCCGGCGCGCAATTGCTGCTGGTGCTTAACGGCTCGCCGTACGACATGACGCAGCAGCAGTCGCGCCATGAAGTGGTGCGCGAGCGCGCGGCCGAGACTGGCTTGCCGGTGGTGTACGCCAATCAGGTCGGCGGACAGGATGAACTCGTGTTCGACGGTGCATCGTTTGCGATGGATGCCGGCGGCGCGCTCACGCATCAATTCGCGGCGTTCGAGGAGGTGCTGGGGTTTGTCGAAATCGTCAATGGCGTGCCGCTCAAGGGTGAAATCGCGCCGCAACAGTCGCTCGAAGCCTATGTCTACAAGGCGCTGGTGCTCGGTGTGCGCGATTACATTGGCAAGAACCGCTTTCCCGGCGCCTTGCTGGGCCTGTCGGGTGGCATCGATTCGGCGCTGACGCTGGCCGTGGCGGCGGATGCCATCGGCGCGGACAAAGTGCGCGCGGTGATGATGCCCTCGCAGTACACCGCGGGCATGAGCCGCGAGGATGCCTGCGCGCAGGCCAATGCGCTCGGGGTGCGTTACACCGAGATCGCGATCAAGCCCGTGTTCGATGCGTTTCGCGCGGCGCTGGCGGGCGAATTCGCCGGTTTGCCAGAAGACACCACGGAAGAAAATTTGCAAGCGCGCATCCGCGGCACGCTGTTGATGGCGCTATCGAACAAGAGCGGCTCCATTGTGCTCACCACCGGCAACAAAAGTGAAATGGGCACTGGCTACGCCACGTTGTATGGCGACATGGCGGGCGGTTTCGCGGTGTTAAAAGACATCAACAAGATGCTGGTGTACCGGCTGTCGAATTACCGCAATACGCTGGCACCGGTGATACCGCAACGGGTGATCGACCGCGCGCCCTCGGCCGAACTGCGGCCTGACCAGACCGATCAGGACAATCTGCCGCCGTACGATGTGCTCGACGCCATCATGCAGGCCTATGTCGAGAAAGACCAAAGCCCGCGCGACATCATCGCCAGCGGCCAGCGCCGCGCCGACGTGGAGCGCGTGGTGAAGCTGGTGCATATCGCCGAATACAAGCGGCGCCAGTCGCCGGTGGGCATCCGCATCACCCCGCGCGGTTTTGGCAAGGACTGGCGCTATCCGATTACCAACAAGTTTCGCCCGCCATTTGATTGATGCTATCCTAGCAACCTCAATGTTCCGGCACGGGAGTATCCATGAAAAAGATCGAAGCCATATTCAAACCTTTCAAGCTCGATGAAGTGCGCGAGGCGCTGTCCGAGATCGGCGTCAGCGGGCTGACCGTGACCGAGGTCAAGGGCTTCGGCCGGCAGAAGGGCCATACCGAACTTTATCGCGGCGCGGAATACGTGGTCGATTTTCTGCCCAAGGTCAAGGTCGAAGTCGTGGTGCCGAACAAGCTGCTCGATCAGGCGATCGATTCCATCGTCAAGGCCGCGCGCACCGGCAAGATCGGCGACGGCAAGATCTTCGTCAGCAGCGTGGATCAGGTGCTGCGCATACGCACCGGCGAAACGGACGAAGCGGCGATTTAGACGGCAGGATTGAGGAATCAGGATTGAGTAACCGCGGATTGGGTTGCTCAATCCTCAATCCTCAATCCTCAATCCTAATTCCTCACTCCTGATTTCAAAAGCACCACCACCGCGCCACCCCCGCCCTCGGTTCTACGCGCCTGACAGTAGGCGAGTATCTCGTCGCGCTGCATCAGCCAGTACGCGACTTTGCGTTTCAACACCGGTTCGCGATTTTTCGAGCGCAGCCCTTTGCCGTGGATGATGCGCACGCAGCGCAGTCCTTCGCGCAAGCAGTGATTGAGGAACTCCACCAGCAGCGGACGCGCTTCGGCCACGGTCGAGCCATGCAAATCGATTTCGGCCTGCAAGGCCCAGTGGCCGCGGCGCAATTTGCGTAGCGTGTTGGTTGCCAGCCCGGGCCGCAGAAACGAAAGTTCATCGCCGGTTTCCATGCCGGCTTCCCACGCCTCCTCGTCGCTCAGGCTATCCGCGAGCACGGCGCGGTCGTCGCGCCGGCGCTGTTCCGCGATGGGTTGCGGCAGCGGCTTATCCACGGCAGCGCGATTGAGCGGCGGCAGTGGCGTGACATCACGCAATAGTTCGTGCAGCTGATCTGCGCGATCCTGCGATTGCCGCTTCTGTGCCATTGTGCATCACCCCCGCGCCCCTACGGTCAGATCAGGCCTTTGTTCTCCAGGAATTTTTGCGCATCCAGCGCGGCCATGCAACCGGTGCCGGCGCTGGTCACGGCCTGCCGGTAAACGTGATCCTGCACGTCGCCGGCAGCGAACACGCCGGGTATGTTGGTGGCGGTGGCGTTGCCCGCCAAGCCTGACTGGGTGATGATGTAGCCGTTCTTCATGTCAACCTGGCCGGCGAAGATGTCGGTATTGGGCTTGTGGCCGATGGCGATGAACACGCCTTGCAGTTTCTTTTCGGTCACGGCACCCGACTTCACGTTTTTAACGCGCATGCCGGTGACGCCGGTTTTATCACCCACGACCTCATCGAGCGTGTGATCCCACAGGATGGTGGCCTTGCCGGCGGCGACGCGTTCCTTCAATTTATCCACCATGATCGCTTCGGCGCGGAATTTGTCGCGCCTGTGCACCACGGTGACGTGGCTCGCGATGTTGGTGAGATACAGTGCTTCTTCCACCGCGGTGTTGCCGCCGCCGACCACGGAGACTTCTTGTCCCTTGTAGAAAAATCCGTCGCAGGTGGCGCAACCTGAAACACCCTTGCCCATGAACGCTTCCTCCGACGGCAGGCCCAGGTACATGGCCGAAGCGCCGGTGGCGATGATCAGCGCGTCGCAGGTATAGGTGGCGTTGTCGCCGATCAGGGTGATCGGCGTTTCCTTCAATTTCGCGGTGTGAATTTGATCGAACACCATTTCGGTCTTGAAGCGTTCCGCGTGCTTTAAAAAGCGCTCCATCAGCTCCGGCCCTTGCACGCCGTCGGCGTCGGCTGGCCAGTTATCGACATCGGTGGTGGTCATCAATTGCCCGCCCTGCGCCATGCCGGTGATGAGCACGGGTTGCAGATTGGCGCGCGCGGCGTAAACGGCGGCGGAGTATCCGGCGGGGCCGGAACCGAGAATTAACAGGCGGCAGTGTCGAGTTGTTTCAGACATGAGGGTATACCAGTTGATCTAGAGTAAAAGGCGGGAATGTAGCAGGTTGCGCGCGGCGGTGTCGAGTTAACAAGGCGCGCGCTGCGTGACGCGTGCCGCTCATTCTGGCACACTATGAACTTACCATAAGAATGCGTGGCTCCAGCCACTACGCTGCCGAGCCGGGAGGTATAGACATGGCCATACAATTTCGTCTCAATCCGAGCATACTCAAGTCGGTGCCGCTGTTTTCGGCGTTTTCCGAAACGCAACTGACGACGTTGCTCAATTACGTGCAGCACAAGAGTTATCCGCGCAACGTGCTCGTGATGCAGGCGGGGGAGGAGACCGACTCGCTGTATGTGATCTTGTCGGGCAAGGTAAAGGTGCTGATTCCCGATGAGAACGGCCGCGAAGTGATCCTTTCCATGATGGGGCCGCATGATTTCTTCGGCGAAATGGGCATCCTCGATGACCAGCCGCGTTCGGCGAGTGTGGCGACATTGGAGCCGTGCGAGTTGCTGCGCTTGTCCAAGGCGGGTTTCATCAATTGCCTGAAGGAAAACTCCGAGGTTGCGATGCTGGTGATTCGCAATCTGGTGCGGCGCTTGAGAGAGGCCGACCGCAAGATCGAGAGCCTGGCGCTGGTGGATGTATCGGGGCGTGTGGCGCGTTTGTTCATGGATCTGGCCGAGGAAGTCGATGGCCGGCTGGTGGTGCTACGCGCGCCGCCGAAGCAGGAAATTGCGCGCATGGTGGGCGCCTCGCGCGAGATGGTGAGCCGCGTGGTAAAAGAATTGCACGACCGCGGGCTGATTCGTGCCGAGCGCCGCCGTATTGTTATCCTCGACGCGAAATTGGGCGAGCGCGGCAAGTAGACACGGCGCACTAAAAGTGTATAATCGTAAGTAATTGTTTTTATTGACTATTTTAATGGCGCTGATGCGGGATTTAATGGCGGGCGACAGGCTCACCGAGGCATGCGCGATGCAAGGAGAATCGATATGATGCGTTGGATAATAGGTGCGTGCTTGATGATCGCCAGCGCGGGTGTGATGGCCGCGGCTGCCGGCTCGGTAACCCATTTGAGCGGCACGTTGTCGGCGCAGCGGGTGGATGGTTCCGTGCGCATTTTGTCGCAGAAGTCAGAAGTGTTTAACGGCGACACGCTGACCACGCAGGCCAACAGCTTTGCGCAGATCAATTTCACCGACGGCAGCTCGGTCACGATACGCCCGAACTCGGTGATGAGAATCGAGAACTATGCTTTCGACGCGAAGAATCCCAAGGCGGACGGCGTGGTCATGCGTCTGGTGCGCGGCGGCCTGCGCTCGGTCACCGGCTTGATCGGCAAGCGTGGCAATCAGGACGCCTACAAGATACAAACCACGACCGCCACCATCGGCATACGCGGCTCCACCGGCGACACCATGGATTGCATGCAGGGCTGCCAAGGCGTGACCGGCAGCGGCGGCAACCTGAAACCCGGCGTGTATCACCAGACGCACAATGGCATTTACATCATGGAAACCAAGGGCGGCTCCATCCTGATCGGAGAAAAAGAATTCGGCTTCGCGGACGATTCGGGTAAGCCGCCAACAAAGCTGCCGGGTAATCCGGGCATGGGCACCGAAGAACTGCCGTTTGCCCTCGGTGTGGGCGGTGGCGCAGGCGGCGCTGAGGAATGCGTCGTTAAATAGCGGGATTAAGCATTATTGGCACGCAAAACCCCGCTTTTTGGCGGGGTTTTGCTTTGTGCCGGCACAGTGAAAATTCGTATAATTGGAGTATAATCAAAACGTTACCGCAGGAACCTAATCCAAGAACTTAATTCAATGCCCAGCGATCACGCGATTAACACTTCCTCGACCGGTGCCGCCAGCGCAGCGCGCAATCCGCTGCCGCCGAAGATCGCTGCGCTGCTGCGTGAATCCTGGTGGCTGGCGTTGCTGGGGCTGGCGCTCTACCTGCTGCTGATACTCTATACGTATAACAAGGCCGACCCTGGCTGGTCGCACAGCGTGCGCGCGTCGTCGATTGCCAATGCAGGCGGCATTGCCGGTGCCTACCTCTCCGATCTGCTGCTGTATCTGTTTGGCGTCTCCGCGTATTGGTGGGTGGTGTTCTGCGCCGCGCTGGTGGGCTGGGGATTTCGCCGCATCGAAAACATTCCCGAAGTAGACCGGCGCTCCTACGTGGTGATGGGTATCGGCTTCCTGGTCATCATCATCGCCAGCAGCGGGCTCGAGGCTTTGCGTTTGCATAGCCTGAAAGCGATGCTGCCGCTGGCCCCTGGCGGAGTAATCGGCTACATGGCGGGCGGCGGTTTCTCGAAGATGTTCGGCTTCACCGGCGGCACCTTGATACTGCTGCTGATGTTCGCGGCGGGACTGAGTTTGTTCACCGGCTTGTCGTGGCTCGCCATCCTCGAAAAAATGGGCGCCTGGGCCGAGGCCGCGGTGCTTTTCGTCGCGAACAAATGGCAGGAGCGCCAGGATCGCCGCGTCGGCGAGCAGGCCGTGATCGAGCGCGAGGAAGTCGTCGAAGTCACTCGTAAGAAACTTGAAATCCATGAGCCGATATACATCGAGCCGCCGCCGGTCGAGATACCCAAGTCGCCGCGTGTCGAGCGCGAGAAACAAGCGCCGCTGTTTGAAAATCTGCCCGACACACTGCTGCCGCCGCTGCATCTGCTTGACGAGGCCAGCCGCAATCTTGAGACGCTCGCGCCCGAAACGCTCGAATTTACTTCGCGCCTGATCGAGAAAAAACTCGCCGACTTCGGTGTCGAGGTGCGGGTGGTGGCGGCGTATCCGGGGCCAGTGGTGACGCGTTACGAAATCGAACCGGCGGTGGGTGTGAAAGGCAGCCAGATCATCAACCTGGTGCGCGATCTTGCGCGCGCGTTGTCGGTGATCAGCATACGCGTGGTGGAGACGATTCCCGGCAAGAGCTGCATGGGGCTGGAGATTCCGAATCCCAAGCGCCAGATCGTGAAGCTCACCGAGATTCTGAGTTCGCAGGTGTACGCGGATATGGGTTCGCCGCTGACGCTGGTGCTGGGCAAGGACATCGCGGGCAACCCGGTGGTCGCCGATCTCGCGCGCATGCCGCATCTGCTGGTGGCGGGCACCACGGGTTCAGGCAAATCGGTTGCCATCAACGCGATGATTTTGTCGTTGCTCTACAAGGCGCCGCCGTCGCAAGTGCGTTTGCTGTTGATCGATCCGAAGATGCTTGAGCTTTCGGTGTACGAAGGCATTCCGCATCTGCTCGCGCCCGTGGTCACCGACATGCGCCAGGCCGCGCACGCGCTTAACTGGTGCGTGGGCGAGATGGAGCGGCGCTACAAGCTGATGTCGGCGATGGGCGTGCGAAATCTCGCGGGCTACAACCAGAAAGTGCGTGACGCGGAGAAATCCAAATCGCCGCTGATGAATCCGTTTACCTCCACCGCCGAGGTTCCCGACCCGTTGCACGAGATGCCGCTGCTGGTGGTGGTGATCGACGAGTTGGCCGACTTGATGATGGTGGTGGGCAAGAAGGTCGAGGAGCTCATCGCGCGTATCGCGCAGAAGGCGCGCGCCGCCGGCATCCATCTGGTGCTCGCCACGCAACGTCCGTCAGTGGATGTGATCACCGGCTTGATTAAAGCCAATATTCCGTCGCGGGTGGCGTTTCAGGTGGCGGCCAAGGTAGATTCGCGCACGATTCTCGATCAAATGGGCGCGGAGGCGCTGCTGGGGCAGGGCGACATGCTCTATTTGCCGCCCGGCACCGGCATGCCGCAGCGCGTGCACGGCGCCTTTGTGTCCGATCATGAAGTGCATAAAGTCGTTGATTATCTTAAGAATCTTGCCGAGCCGCAGTATCTGGAAGGCGTGCTCGATGGGCCTGAAGCCGAAGGCGGCGGCGAGGCAGGCGAGGGCGGCGGCGAACCCAGCGGCGAGGCAGATCCGCTCTACGATCAGGCGGTGGCGATGGTCATCAAGACGCGCCGGCCGTCGATTTCACTGGTCCAGCGCCACCTGCGCATCGGCTACAATCGGGCCGCGAGGTTGATTGAGCAGATGGAGCGTTCCGGGCTGGTGTCGCCGATGCAATCCAACGGCAACCGCGAAGTTTTGGCGCCCGCTCCAGCCGAGGAACGGTAAGCCTCGCTTGCTGTCCAAGCGGTTCTTGCCGGCGAGGTGCTTTCATGAAACGAATCATTGTGGTGTTTTTGTGTCTGGCCGCGGCGCATGCCGCCGCCGAGGATATCTATCGCTGGACCGATGAACGTGGGGTCATACACTATGGCGAAAAACCGCCCGCGAACAAGCCTGCGACATTGATCAACACGCGCCCGGCGGCGGGTTCGGTCGATGCCGATGGCAAGCCCATACACGTCGTAAAAAGCCCGCAAGCGCCCATGCCCGCGCAACAGCCGCAACCGGTGTTCGTGCCGGTGCCCGTGCCGCAGCCGGCTGTGCAGGAGCCACCGGTGCGCGGCATGGATTTTTCGACATACACCCGGCTGCAACGCGGCATGTCCGAAGGTGAACTGTTGTTGCGCGCCGGCAAGCCCGATCAGGAAAATGTGGAAAACGCGCGGCGCATTGTCATCAAATCGATGTACTACTATCCGACGATCAACAATCCCTTCATCACGGTCGTGACGCTGCGTGGCGGCCGTATTTCTGATATCGAACGAACCCGGAAAACTTTCTAAATGCGTTTTATCACACGTTGTTTGCTAGCGGCCGCGCTGTGCGCGCCCGCGTTTGCGTTCTCTGCCTCCACCGAGGCGTTGAAGGCTTTTCTCACGCAGACCAACACCGCGAAGGGCCGCTTCGCGCAGATGGTGCTCGACAAGAACATGAAGTTGTTGCAGCAGTCGACCGGCACCATGCAGTTCGCGCGCCCCGGTAAATTCCGCTGGGAATACAACAAGCCGTATGAGCAAACCATCGTCGGCGACGGCGCGAAACTGTGGATCTACGACAAGGATCTGAATCAGGTGACGGTGCGCAATCTCGACCGCGCGCTGGGTGCCAGCCCGGCGGCGCTGCTCGCGGGCAGCAACGAGATCGACAAGAGCTACACCCTGAACAGCATCGGCAATCAGGAAGGCCTCGATTGGCTTGAGGCGATTCCGAAATCCAAAGACTCCACGTTCGAGCGCATCCGGCTGGGTTTCAGCAAGGACGGCCTCTCGGCGATGGAGTTGCGCGACCAGTTCGGCCAGTTCACCGTGATCAAGTTCGCCGACATCGAGCGCAACCCGAAGCTCACCAATGAGTCGTTCACGTTCACGCCGCCCAAGGGCGCGGACGTTATCACCGAATAAACGATGAATGATCTGTTCGGCAAGCGCGAACCACGCGCGCCGCTTGCCGAACAACTGCGCCCGCGCACGCTCGATGAAGTCGTAGGGCAATTTCACCTGCTCGGCGCGGGCAAGCCGTTAAGACTTGCGTTCGAATCCGGCAAGCCGCACTCGATGATTTTGTGGGGGCCGCCGGGCGTGGGCAAAACGACACTCGCGCGACTGATGGCGCAGGCGTTCGACGCGGAGTTCATCGCGATCAGCGCGGTGTTCTCCGGTGTCAAGGAAATCCGCGAAGCCGTCACGCGCGCCGAACTCATGTTGCAGCAAAGCGGCCGCCACACGATTTTGTTTGTCGATGAAGTGCACCGCTTCAACAAGTCGCAGCAGGATGCTTTTTTGCCGTATGTCGAACGCGGGCTGGTCACCTTCATTGGCGCGACAACGGAGAACCCTTCGTTTGAGTTGAACAACGCCTTGCTGTCGCGTGCGGCGGTGTACGTGCTGCAACCCTTGAGTGAAACAGAGTTGCAGGAATTGATTACACGGGTATTAAGTAAGACATTGTTTATTAAGGATATTTCAAATGATGCCAAAACGCGCATCATAGGCTACGCCGACGGCGATGCGCGCCGCTTGCTGAATCTATTGGAGCAACTTACCACCGCCGCCGAGGAAGCCAAGCTCGCAACCATAGACGAAGCGTTCGTCAAGGCGACGCTGACGCAAAGCCTGCGCCGCTTCGACAAGGGCGGCGACCAGTTCTACGATCAGATTTCCGCGCTGCATAAAAGCGTGCGCGGCTCGTCGCCCGACGCCGCGCTCTACTGGATGGTGCGCATGTTAGACGGCGGCGCGGATCCGTTGTATCTCGGACGGCGCATCGTGCGCATGGCGAGCGAGGACATCGGCCTCGCCGACCCGCGCGCGCTACGCATGGCGCTCGATGCGTGCGAAACCTACGAGCGATTAGGTTCGCCCGAGGGCGAACTTGCGCTGGCCGAAGTGGTGATCTATCTCGCGGTCGCGCCCAAGAGTAATGCCGCTTACACCGCTTACACCGCGGCGCGCGCCTTGGTGCGCGAAGATAAATCGTGGCCCGTACCCGAACACCTGCGCAACGCGCCGACCAGGTTAATGAAGGACTTGGGATATGGCGCGAACTACCGTTACGCGCATGACGAGGCGGGCGCTTATGCCGCCGGAGAAAGTTATTTCCCCGACGGCATGACGCCGCCGAAGTTATACGAGCCAACGGAGTTTGGGCTGGAAGCGAAAATACGCGAGAAGCTTGAGTATTTGCGCTCGCTGGATCGGAAGGCTCGGAAGTAATAGTAGGCTGTAGGTTGGGGTGACGAAGGAACCCCAACGATGGCGGCGCATCACACGCGAATGTTGGGGTTCGCAAGCTCACCCCAACCTACGAGTACTAACGTGCGCGCCGTTCAGTTCGCCGTGGCCGAAAACGGATTGAACAGGCTGACGCCAAATTGTTCGAAATCGCTGGTGTTGCGCGTGACCACCGTCAGCTTGTGAATTGCCGCCGTTGCCGCGATCATCGCATCCTCGTACAACGCGTCCTGCTTGCGATGCATGAGGCGCGCCCATATGCGAAACATCGGCGCGTCCATTGGTAGCACGTTATAGGAGCCTGCCAGCAGATCAGCCCATGCTTCGATTTCGGCTGCCTTTGCTGGATCGTGTTCGCGCGTCAATTCGATGCCGGCCTGAATTTCTCCGAGTGTAACCGCTGAAATATGTAGATCGGATTCGGCGGCGGATTTTACCCACGCGACGACCGCGCCGTGCGGTTTGGGCTTGCGCAGTTCGGATACGACATTGGTGTCGAGCAAGTACACGTAGCGCGGTTGACTTATGCCAGCGCGGATACTTTGCGTCTGCGCGCACTTCCGCGCGGCGGCGTCAGTGAATCCGTGCGCGCGGCGTCTGACAACAAGAGTTCCTTGATGGATGGGCGCGCGACGGACTTGAGCCGCCGCCATTCCTCCACCGGGATCAGCACTGCGGTCTGCGTGCCACGCTTGGTCACGATTTGCGGGCCATCGGCAATGCACGCTTCGAGCAATTCGCTAAAGCGCGCCTTTGCGTCTTGTACAGGCCATGTTTTCATGGGGTACCGATTAAACTAGTCATATGACTAGTCTACTAAATGTTACACAACGGCGCAACCGTGGTGGAGGTATATATTAAGTAATTGATAAATAAAGAAAATATTAAATCCGTGTGGTGATCACAACCCCAATCCTCCGTCCAGCACCAGCGTCTGCCCCGTCATATAGTCCGAAGCGCCGGACGCCAGGTAGAGCGCCAGCAGCCCCACCTCGCGCAGCCTGCCGTGCCGCGCCAGCGGCACGTTTTTCTGCGCGCGGTCGGTGATCTGCTTGAAGCGCTCCGGCCCGGCGGTGACGATGTCGGGAAACTGGCCGGGGCCGATGGCGTTGACATGCACGTTATACGGCGCCCATTCGAGCGCCTGCGCGCGTGTGAAGCCGGCGAGCGCTGTCTTTGCGGTGGTGTAGAGCACCATTTCGCCGCCGCGCGTCTTGGCGGTCCACGCCGCGATGTTGATGACCTTGCCGGATTTTCGCGCCAGCATATGCGGGCCGACCGCGCGCGTGCACAGCAGCGCCTCGGTAAGGTTGATGTCCATCACGAAACGCATGTCCTCGTCGGAAGCGCCCACGCTGCCTTCCTTGCCCGGCAGCGCCACCAGCGGATTGCGGATGGCATCCCCCAGCGCATTGACCAGCACGTCGATGCGGCCGAATTTGGCGTGCACTTCATCGACGGCGCGTTTTACGCTGTCCGCCTTGGTAACGTCCGCGACAATGGGCTCGACCCGCCGCCCGGAGGCTTTCGCAATCTCGGCGCACGTGCCGTTGAGATAATTTGGTGTCAGCGCATTCAGCGCGATATCAGCACCCGCTTCGGCGAGCACTTCGGCGATTCCTCGGCCGATGCCGCGCGCGGCGCCGGTGATGAAGACTACTTTTCCCGTGACATCGTATTCTTTTGGCATCATGACGGCATCTCCTGTCTATGTTGATTGGGCGGCGAACAATCTTATCCGAATTTCAATAACCGGGAGCGCCGGGCAATGGCGCGCCGATACGAACTTTCTCACCGCGACGCGATGTAGATGCCATAAAGCCCGGCGTGCAGGTCGCGAAACGTCTTGCGCCGCGCCACGATATCTGCGTGGCGTCCCTGCTTTTCGAGGGCCAGCAGTTCCGCGATTAGGCGCGCAGTGCGCTCCGGGGCCTTGCCGTTGCAGGTTTGCGTCTCGCGCAACACAGTCGCCATTGCAGGAGCCGTGACCAGCAGCCACGCTGGAAACCACGCGTGGCCTGGTGCAGGTTCGTCGTCGAACGCGCCATCGAAGACGCGCAGCAGTTTGTGCAACGGCGGCGACTTGAGGCGATGCGCCAACGCGTTGAATGTATCGGCGTCGATCCATGCAAGCTCCATCAACAAATGCCATGCGCGCTCCAGTCCCCCGCGGTGGAAGTTCACTTCCGCCATCCATGCGAGCGGCGCCGGAATGCGCCGCCACGACGGTATGCCGGCGATGGCAGACTCAGCGGCAGCCCAGTCGCCGCTTTGCAGCAATGGAAACGCTGCGTGCGTATTGGGCAGGCCGGCGTTGAACGGCAACCCCGTGGCGGCTTCGGCCATTGATCGCCAGAGCGGCGCGAGCCACATGCCCGATTCTCTTTCGCCGAAAATGCGGTTTGCCGCCGGCGTAACCACGGCTTCCAGGAATTGCAGTTTCTCCGCGGCATCGCCGTGATCAGCACTTCGTTGCACGGGTGCGGCCAGGACATTCAGCAGCGTGGTGAGCGGCGCGAGATTTTCGTGCAAGGGGTATTCCGGCTCAAGCACCGCAAATGCCTTCTTGCCCGCGACCGGGTCCCGCATACGCAATGCGGCAATAACGTCGTTCTGCAGCATGATGTCGCGGCTGTGCGTGAATAGATCGAGTTGCATGTTTGCGAGTTTTAAGCCGGTAAAACCGGGCCGTATTAAGTGGTTAGTTTGCGATAAATGTCGGCGACCTTCAGCGGCAGGCGTGACACATCATCCACCAGCGTCCAGTTTGCAGCGCCGTACATGTGCGGCAGGTAATCGCGCGCTTCATGATCGATGGTAATGCAAAACGATTTGATGCCGCCACGATGCGCTTCGATCAGCGCTTGGCGCGTGTCCTCGATACCGTACTCGCCGCGATAGTTGTCCGAATAGTCGTCGGGCTTGCCGTCGGAAAGTGTAATCAGCAGTTTTGTGCGCGCATCGACCGCGTCGAGCAGCGTGGTGAGATGCCGGATCGCTACACCCATGCGCGTGTAGTCCTGCGGGTTGATGCCGGCGATGCGGCTTTTCACCAGGTCGCCATGCGGTTCGTCGAAGCGTTTGATGCGAAAAATCTCGCAGCGCTTGCGCGTGATGCCCGAGAAGCCGTAGATCGCATAACGGTCGCCCAGCACTTCGAGCGCTTCGCTGAGCAGCACCAGCGCCTCGCGCTCGGCTTCGTTGATCCAGCCCTTGGTCGAGCCGCTCATGTCCACCATGAACATTACGGCCAGATCGCGCTCGGTCTTGTGGCGCTTGACGAAAAGCCGCTCGGATAATTCCCTGCCGGAGCGCATGTCGGCGTAGGCGGCGACGACGGCATCCAGATCGATATTGTCGCCGTGCGGCATGCGTTTTTCGAGTTTATCCTCGCCGCGCAGCATCTCGAAAGTGCGGCGCAGTTGCGTGACCTGCGGCGCGTACTTGGCGAGTGTGGCAGCGGCAAAACCGGCGTCACCCGGCTGCACATCGAGTTCGCGCAGCGCGCACCAGTTCTTGCGGTAATGGCGGCGCTGGTGATCCCACTCGTTGTAAAAATGCGCGTCTTCTTCGAGATGGACGCCTTTCAACGCATCGGCGGAGTGCGTGGCGTCGTGATCATCCGCACCGCCGGCGGCGTCGAGATAGTCATCGGGAATTTCGCCGAGATCGCGCAATATCGAATCGAGCAAATGCCGCACGTTGTCCGGCGGCGGCAACAGTTCGCCGTCGAGCCGAAGCTCGAATTCGAGCGAGCCGTCTTCATTCGGCGCTTCGGCGACATCCACCGAGAAGCGCGATTCACCCTCGCCGGACTCGCCGGCGCTCTTGTCGTGTTCCTCGATCAGCGCGGCGAGTGCGGCTTGCAACTCGTCTTTCTCACGCGCGAGCCGGGATGCACGCGCGGCGGCGGCTTCCCGCGGGCGCAGCGTGGTCAGGTACGCGTTGCGCGGGGCTTCGGTGTCGAGCGGCTGTTTTGCCAGCAGCGCAATGCTGTCGTGTACGGTGGCCTTGGGCGATTCGAGTTCGGTGTAACGTGAGTTCGTTTGATTGCTCTTGAGTGCGGCGGCATCGCGCGCGAGGCCAGGCAGGGCACGCGCGATGCAGGCTTCCAGCCGCAAGGTTTCAAGATAATTCAACCATTCCAGCGCGCGTGCCGGGTCGGCATAGGCGCCACAGGCCGCGTCAAGGTTGGCGTTAAAGGTGCCGTGACGGCTTTGCGCCCACATGAGCGCTGCGAGCGCCTTGTAGACGAGAAAGTTCTCTTGTTTGGTCGCGCGCACGGCGACGCGTGGCGGCAGATACAGCGTCTCGGTGTCGGTATACGCTTGCGGCGCGGATTCAACCTTCATGCGCCGGCCCGCGAGGCCGCACACAAACAATTCGAGCACGTGCGCGACTTCCTCGAATCCCACCGCGTGTGCGCTCGCGCCCGCCAGCGCGGCATATTCGGCGACATTCTTGAATACCAGGCTGCCGCGATAAAGCCCCTCGCGGTCATACGTGTCCATCGCCTGTATCACCCACGCTTGCGCGCTGGCGAGATCGATTTGCGTCAATGCTTCTGGCGCGGCGGCGGCGAATTGATAGGCCAATTCGTAATTGGTGCGGCCGATGACTTCGACCCAGTTGAGCACGAAATCCTGCAAATGTCGTTCGAGCGGCGCCAGCGTTTGCGCCAGGGGCGCGGCGGTGCGGCGCGAGGAGAGTACGGGATTTAACAGCCGGTCGAGCCAGTCGTCGAGCGCCGACTCGGTGAGCGGCTCGTTGGCGAGCAGTGTGAGCCTTGGATCGGTGGGCACGTCGTAACTTCAATACCTTTTCGACACAGATTTACGCCGATTTTCGCAGATGCTAAATCGGTGTTGGGAATCCGCGTGCATCTGCGTAAATCCGCGTCAAAAAATTGTTCAAAAAATACTCGACGCCAACTCGTCTATCGCTCGCAGCATTTCCTGATCGTCGGTAAGCGCTTCGGCGATGGCGCCGTGGCAGGCGCTGCGCGCGCCTATGCCGCGCTGCATGAGTTTGGCGGCGTGTACCAGAAGGCGTGTCGATGCGCCTTCGTCCAGACCGTTGCCCTTGAGATTGCGTGTGAGATGCGCGAGTTTGATCAACTGGCGCGTGGCACCGGCATCGAGCCCGGTTTCGGTGACGATGATTTTCGCTTCGAGCGCTTCGTTGGGGTAGGCGAATTCAATCGCGACGAAACGCTGGCGCGTGCTTTGTTTGAGTTCCTTCAGTACGCTTTGATAACCGGGGTTGTACGACATCGCGAGCACGAACTCGGCGGGCGCGCGCAACAACTCACCGTGCTTCTCCATCGGCAGTATGCGCCGGTCGTCGGCGAGCGGATGGATGACCACCGTGGTGTCCTTGCGCGCTTCGACCACTTCATCCAGATAACAAATGCCGCCAATGCGCACCGCGTGCGCGAGCGGGCCATCGACCCACACGGTTTCGTTGCTGGTGATGAGATAACGCCCGACCAGATCGGCGGCGGTGAGATCGTCGTGGCACGACACGGTGATGAGCGGGCGCTGTAACTTCCACGCGATGTATTCCATGAAGCGCGTCTTGCCGCAGCCGGTGGGGCCTTTGAGCAGCACTGGAATCTGGCTTGCATACGCCGCCTCGAACAGCGCGACCTCATCGCCTATGGGTTCGTAATACGGCTCGCGCTCGATCACGCGCGCTTCGGGTTGCAGGTGTCTCGTTGTCGCCGTGGCGTCTTTCATAAAATATCGTTTAAAAACAATTACTTACGTATGTTACGCAAACACCAGCCGAGGCGGGATCTGCGCGCAATCTTCCATATTCTCCAAATTCCATAACATGCCGAGAATGGCGTCGAGGCGTTTCGCACCGAGAACGCCTCCGGCGAGCGCACGGAATTTGCCTTCGATTTCGGCATCGCTCTTGGGTTGAGACAAGTCGCCTTTATCGCCGCCTGCTTCGCCCACCAACTGTTCGCCGCCGCGCAGCTTCACCGTCACGCGGGTACGATGCTCCACCGGCACGCGCTCGTAAGCGGCGGTGAATTCATCGTTGGCTACGACCTCGATCTTGGGCAGCAGCCTGCGCAGTTCGGCGCTCCATAGTCTTGCATCACCGAAGGACCGAGGCGTGATGCGTTTGTCGATCAGCGCCGCGGCGACGACATAGGGAATGCTGTGATCCGCGGTTTCGCGCGAGTCCGGATTCCAGTGATGCTCGCCGGTGCCCATGCCGATCTTCGCGCGCTCGTAGACTTCAACCGTCACTTTGTCGATTTGCGCGATGTCGGTGATCTGCGCGGCGGGTTTTTCGGCGGCTAGAATGGATGAAATCGTGGTTGCGCAAGAAGAGCGCGGTTTGATCAGTGTGTCGTTGATCTTGAAAGGTGTGCCGCGTCCGCCGAAAGTGCCGAGCGTGAACGACCGCCTGGCAACGTGGTTGCACCAGCCGGCCTTGCCTTCAAACGGCGCCTGCGGCCCTTTCATGTCGGCCGCAGCCAAGAGGGCGGCAAATACGCCGGAGCGTCCGGATTGGCCGGCGGCGACGGCCTTCCACATTGTCAAATGCCCGGTGCGCGCCTGGTTGAGCGCGTTGTTGGGCACCACTGCCATCGACAGGCATTGCGCGAGTTGTTCCGAATTCAGTCGCAGAAGCTTGCCCGCGCCCAGCGCGCTGCCCATGCAGGCGAAATTGGCGCAGTCAAAACCCGGTGTGTGCACCGCATCGGACATGCGCAGATAAATTTCGTAGGCCAGCGCTACCGCCAGAATAAAATCCTTGCCGCTTGCGCGCGCGTATTCCGCGACACCCAGCACCGGCGTGAGCACGTCGCTCGGATGCCCGCCGCTGCTGCCTGGCCAGTGATACACATCGTTCATCTCGACATAACGCGCGGTGGTTCCATTGACAAATGCCACGACGTCGGGCGCGGCGGTGAGCCGCGTGCCGATCACGGTCGCGCCGGCGGACTGCGGCATGCGCGCGGCAACGTCACGCGCGGCGAGGCAAGGCTCGCCGAAAAAACCGCCGATGAGCGCGCCCAATGTGTCGATCACGCGCACCTTGACCGCATGTATCGTTTCGGCGTCGAGGTCTTCGTATCGCAGTTGCGCGGCGTATCCGGCGAGATGCGACTGGATCGCATCTGCCGGCTTCGTTTGAATATCATGTGCCTGGTTCACGGTTTGCTCCTCGTGTGAGTGCGGTATCAGCTCTGCGTCAATATCACTTCGTCGCCGCGCCGCGTGAACTTGTGATCGAATCCGTCGGACGCCCAATCCATGTAATTCACCATATCGTCGAAGCGTGCGTCGCCCGCGTGCAACACCTCGGGCCGGTACTGCTTGTCTATCATCATCGGCAAGAACGAGACGCTTTTGACGCCGCTCTTGGTAAACACCGCCTTCGCCAGCAGCGTGCGTTTTGCGTCGTGGCCATAGGGCAGCAGTGGATACGTCGTGTCCTGGTCGGCGTAGTTACGCAGCGCGCCATGCATCCACGGCGCTTCTTTCCATTTGGGCGAGGGGAAGGGCTTGGTCATGCAAAAATTGCTCAGACTGTAGAAGATTGCCTTGCCCTTGTACATTTCAATCGCCTTCGGCACGTGCGCATGATGCCCCAGTATCATGTCCGCACCCGCGTCGATACAGGCGTGCGCTGCAGTGACTTGATAATCCGCGATCACGCGCGGCACCCAAATCACGCCCCAGTGAAACGCGACGATCACGATATCCACCTGGCGGCGCAGCGCTGCCACGTCGTCGAGTATCATTTTCATATCGCCGTCGTCCGGGCGCGTGATGACACGCGGCGAGGCGTGCGGCCCGCGCGGCTCGTAGCTCGTCACCACGCGCAGCGGCGCGATGCCGGTCTTGCCGGGTGCGGCTTCGCCGCCTTCCGGGATCACCGAGCAGTAGCCGAGGAATCCCACCTTGATGCCGTTGCGTTCGACTATCGCGGGCTTGCGTGCTTCATCCAAATCGCGGCCCGCGCCAGTTACCGCAATGTTTTTCTCGAGCAGCAACGCGCGCGTGTCGAGTAGCGCCTCGGGGCCGAAATCGTACATATGGTTATTCGCGATGGTCACCGCGTCGAAGCCGCAATCGGTGAATATCCTTGCCATCTCCGGCGGCTGGCGGCCGTGCGGTGAAGTTTCGCTGACGGTACCGCGCGATGAGTATTGCCGCTCGCAATTGCCAAACCGCAGATCGACGCTTTGCAGTGTGGGCCGCACGAGTTCGCTGTAGCGCTCGATCGGAAAACCATCGCCCGGCCCGTGCACCGGCCCGCAATCACCTGCGCCGAGAAAAGAAATTTCAGCCATTATATTTACTCCCCTTTATTTGAGTGTTTCTTACAACTTCAACTTTGTGTTGCGCGTGAACTGCTCCCATTTTGCGAATTCGCGCAGATACGCGCGCTTGAATTGCTCGACGCTGGTTGGCGGCGCGGGTTCGGCGCCGTCCGCCGCGAATTTGTCCCTGATATCGCCAGAGTTGACGATGCGCGACACTTCGCGATTGAGCAGCGCCAGTGCGTGCGGCGGCGTGCCGGCCAGTGCATACAGGCAATATTTGTTTTCCAGTTCGTAGCCC
This sequence comes from Bordetella parapertussis, assembly GCA_945901405.1. Lineage (GTDB taxonomy): Bacteria > Pseudomonadota > Gammaproteobacteria > Burkholderiales > SG8-41 > CAMDLH01. Next base: position 75,144 of record CAMDLH010000003.1, read on the forward strand.
GGCGCCACGGTTTCAGAAAGAGTAGGCAGATTCGGATAGGCCGGCACGGGCCGCGCGCTGGTCACCGCGATTGCTTTTAGTTTGCCGCTCTTGACGTGCGACGCACCCGATGTGGTGCTGGTGAACATCAGGTTGATCTGTCCGGCCAGCAAATCCACCAGTGCCGGGCCGCTGCCTTTGTACGGCACGTGTATCAAGCGGGTGCCCGTGATCGACTGAAACAACTCCATGCCATAGTTGTGCAGGCTGCCCGGCCCGGATGTGCCGTAGGTAAGGATGCCCGGTCGCGCTTGGGCGTAGGCGATGAATTCTTTCGGCGTGCCAGCGGCGATAGACGGGTGCAACACCAGCAGGTACGGTTGCGAGGTCATATGCACCACGGGATCGAACGCGGTGCGTATGTCGTAACTAACCTTTTGTGTGACGCCGACGAGGATCATCGTGGTAGCGGCCGCGAGCAGGGTGTAACCATCGGCGGCTGCCTGGCGCGTGAGATCCATGGCGATGATGCCGGATGCGCCGCCGCGGTTATCCACTACCACTGATATGCCGAGGCTTTCGCCAAGTTTTAGCGCGACCGGACGCAACGTAATATCCTGGCCACCGCCGGGGGCGGAGCTGACGATGATGCGCACAGGCTTATTCGGATATCCGCCGGAGCCGCGTGCACCGGGCTGCGCCTCCGCCGCAGTCGCAATGCCTATGCAGATCGCTATCGCGGCGGCCAGCCTTAACAGCATCACGGGTTCCTCCAGCAGAGTGAGAAATCCTTAATATTCATATGGATAGCTTGCGGCATGTGGTTGAAGGCGAGTTTTGTGATTTTAGTCCGAATTCGCGCATCATAGCGATGCTACCGCGCGCGTGCGCAGTCGGCCGCCGTCCAAATTTCATGCGATGATTCGCGCGCACGGATTCTGCCTAAAGGAGATCGCCATGTTGCCAGCGGCCATTACATCTGATTTGCAACTGCGCCAGTTGGCGCCGCACGTTGTCGCGTTGATGTTTGCCGGCGCGACGCTTATGTTCGCACCCGCAACCGCACTGGCACAGGCGGAGCACTATCCGGCGAAAACCGTGCGTATCGTCGTGCCGGTGACGCCCGGCGGCAGCACGGATATTCTCGCGCGGCTGATGGCGGCGCGCTTGACCGAGGTGTGGCGCTCGCAGGTTGTGGTCGAAAATCGGCCCGGCGGCGCCGGGGGCATCATCGGCGTGGATCATGTCGCGAAGAGCGCGCCTGACGGCTACACGTTGGTGATGGGTTATATCGGAACATTTGCGTTTCTGCCCGCGGTGTTTCCCAAGCTGCCGTACGATCCGGTGCGCGATTTCGCGCCGGTGTCATTGGTGGCGCTGGTACCTAACATGCTGGCGATACATCCCTCGGTGCCGGCGAAGACGGTGAAAGAACTGGTGGCGTTGGCCAAGAGCCGGCCCGGTCAACTCAATTACGGCTCCGCCGGCAACGGCAGCAACTCGCATGTATCGGTTGAATTTTTCAAACAGTTGACGGGGACGGATATCCAGCAGATTTCGTACAAGGGCGCCGGTTCGACGATGATTGATCTGTTGGGCGGGCATATCACGCTCACGATTGTCGGGGTGCCGCCGCTGTTGCCGCACGTGCGCACCAACCGGCTGCGCGCGCTGGGCGTTGCCACCAAACAACGGCTTGCGATTTTGCCCGAGGTGCCAACGATCGCCGAAGCCGGCGTGCCGGATTACGACATCACGCAGTGGTACGGATTGCTTGCGCCCGCGGGCACGCCGCGCGAAGTCATACGCAAAATCAACGGCGAAATAGTGCGTTATCTGCAACTACCGGACACCGCGGCGAAAATGTCCAGCGAAGGCGCGATACCAAACGGCAACACGCCGGAACAGTTTCAGGAGCTCGTCAAGAGCGAGCTTGCGCGCTGGAACAAGGTAATAAGGAAAGTAGGCCTCTGAGGCCGGCGCACGTCGATGCGTGCGCTATGTCTGTAAGTAATTGTTTCTATTGATATTTTTTAATTATGCCGTACCTGCCGAATTTCAAACTCCAGCGTCGCCAAGTCACCGAAAACGTAGGTTGCGGGCGCGCTTACGCCAGCGACGGTTCCTGGGTCTATGCGTAGCGTCGTGCCGCCATTGACGTTGGTGATGCGCTCGATCACGGCTCTGTGTTCGTGTCCGTTGCATACGAGATCATACTTGCCGGTGAGCGCCATCGCCCTGGCGTAGTGGGGGTAGTGCACCATGAATATCCGGCGTTGCGCCAGTTCCAGCGATGCGTCCTGTCCGTAGTAGTGAATGTTATTGGCGGCATCCTGCGCAAAGCGGCCCAGATTAAACAGGTCGCCTGCATTGTTGCCGTGAATCAAATGAATGGGCAGCCCAAGCTTGACGATCGCGTGCAGTGTCGAGGGGGCAACCAGATCGCCGCAGTGCAACACGGCACTTGCGCCTAGTGTTTTCGCTTCCGCGACGGCGGCGGCAAGCGGCTCGCGGTGATCGTGGCTATCGGAAATTATGCATATTTTCATTATGTACCTCAGCCCACATTGTATCGTGTGCCGCACCAAGTATTTTTTATGACTCGATAACCATTTTCTAAGGTCGCGGACCTCGCCACGCATTAGAATCGTCTCACAAGAAAAGGGGGTCTTGAATGTTTACCAGCAATCCATTCGCGGCACTATCGGCGTCTATACCGCCCAGCATCATGCAGACTTTCGTTCTGGTCATGATCGCCTTGGTGGCGGTGGGAACACTGTTTGATATCGTGCATAAGGGCAGCGCCAGGTATTTTTTTGAAAACTGGCGCAAGTCGCGGGCAAAGAGCAAAAAATCGGTCGAGGGCGGCGAACTGATGTCCATTGCCGTGAAGACCGTGGTCGTGGACGTGATGACGTCCGGTGAATTCTGCAATCAGCGCCGCCGTGTTGCGCACCTGCTTACCATGTACGGGTTTATTCTTTACGTGGTAGCGACCGCGTACATGGTGTTCTGCTACCCGACGCCCGCCACGCCCACGCCGTCCATACTGCCGCTGCTGTGGTGGGTAGGCGGCCTGATGGTGTGCCTGGGCGGCTACTGGTTCTGGTTCTTCATCCGCGTAGACGTTGCCGCCGAGGGCGGGTCGCCTTTGCGCTTGATGCACGCCGATTTGTTCATACTATCGCTGCTGGCGAGCGTTACACTGGGGCTCATCTGGGCCTGGATGCAGTTGAGCGGCGTGGCGGGTGCTCTTGTGGTATTCGCGCTCTACATCATTGCCACGACGGTGCTGTTTGGCTCGGTGCCCTGGTCAAAGCTTGCGCATATGTTTTTCAAGCCCGCCGCGGCCTTCGAGAAAAGAGTATCCAAGGCCAATGGTACCGCCGAGAATTTGCCGACGCTGAGCCGTGACGATCCCGAACAACAGAAAAGACACTCGATGGAACTGTTGCGCGACGCTCCGATGAACATGGGCCTCGGTATCAAGCGCGAAGCGCCCCGGCACTATTAGAAACGAAACAGATCAAGGAGCTGACTTATGCCTACCTTCGTCTATATGACAAGGTGCGACGGATGCGGACATTGCGTTGATATCTGCCCGTCCGACATCATGCACATCGACAAGACGTATCGCCGTGCCTACAACATCGAGCCTAATATGTGCTGGGAGTGCTACTCCTGCGTCAAGGCGTGTCCGCAGAACGCGATCGATGTGCGCGGATATTCCGACTTTGCCCCGCTCGGGCACAGCGTGCGTGTTCAGCGCGACGAAGAGAAAGGCACGATCGCCTGGAAGATCAAATTCCGCAACGGCACGGAAAAGAATTTCCTGTCTCCCATCACTACCAAGCCGTGGGGGACGGGGACTCCAAAGCTTGCGGATGTTCCCGGGCCCACCAAGGAAATGCGCGACAGCCAGTTGTTGTATAGCGAGCCGAAATATGTCCGCTTTGATGACGGCGGTTTGCATACGCTTGAATCAAATGGTCTAAAAATGAAGAAAGGCGTGTATTACTGATGGCTTACAAAACGATCGTTGAAGAAGGCATCGATATTCTGGTCGTCGGTGCGGGCCTTGGCGGCTGCGGTGCCGCATGGGAAGCCAGATTCTGGGGGCAGAACAAGAAGATTGTCATTGCCGAGAAGGCCAACATCGATCGCTCCGGCGCGGTCGCTCAAGGTCTGTACGCCATCAACTGCTACATGGGTACCCGCTGGGGCGAAAACAAGCCTGAGGACCATGTCCGCTACGCTCGCACCGACCTGATGGGGCTGGTGCGTGAAGACCTGCTGTTCGACATGGCCCGTCACGTTGATTCCACGGTGCATCAGTTTGAAGACTGGGGCCTGCCCATCATGAAGGACCCGAAAACCGGGCGCTATCTGCGTGAAGGGCGATGGCAGATCATGATTCACGGCGAATCCTACAAGCCTATCGTGGCCGAGGCCGCCAAGAAATCGGCGGACCAAATCTTTAACCGCATCTGCGTGACCCACCTGCTGATGGATGACGGCAAGGAGAACCGGGTTGCCGGAGCTGTTGGCTTCAACGTCCGCACGGGCAACTACCACGTCTTCAAGTCCAAGACCGTGATCTGCGGCGCGGGCGGCGCCTCCAACATCTTCAAACCGCGTTCGGTGGGCGAAGGTTCCGGCCGCACCTGGTATGCGCCGTGGTCCTCCGCGTCTGCCTATGGCCTCATGATCAACGCCGGCGCCAAAATGACGCAGATGGAAAACCGTATCGTGCTGGCGCGTTTCAAGGACGGTTATGGTCCGGTTGGCGCCTACTTCCTGCACCTGAAGACCTATACGCAAAACGGTCTGGGCGAGGAGTACGAATCCAAGTGGTACCCCGAACTGCAGAAAATGGTCGGTAAGGAATACTTGGATCCGGAAGCTTCGCACTTGACCCAGAGGCCTATCCCCACCTGTTTGCGTAACCATGCGTTGATCAGCGAAGTCAACGCCGGCCGCGGTCCCATACACATGGTGACCATGAAGGCCTTTCAGGATCCGCACCTGGAAGAGGTGGGTTGGGAAAACTTCCTCGGCATGACCGTCGGCCAGGCGGTTTTGTGGGCCGCCACCGATGTGGATCCCAAGAACGAGAATCCCGAGCTGACCACTTCCGAGCCCTACGTCATGGGCTCCCACGCGACCTGCTCGGGTGCCTGGTGCTCGGGGCCCGAGGACGTTTCACCTCCCGAGTATTTCTGGGGCTACAACCGCATGACGACGATCGAAGGCCTGTTCGGCGCCGGTGACGCGGTTGGCGGCACGCCGCACGCTTTCTCATCCGGCTCGTTCACCGAAGGCCGTCTCGCCGCGAAGGCCGCATGCAAATACATCGACGACGGCAAGGGCGAAGGCATATCCGTATCCGATGAGCAGATCAAGCGCCGCAAGAAAGAGATCTACAAGCCCCTGGAGCATTACAAGGTCTATAGCAATGCGGTGGTGGCGGGCGATGTCAACCCGCACTTCATCAATCCCAGGCAGGGCCTGGACCGTCTGCAGAAGCTGATGGACGAGTATTGCGGCGGCGTGACCGTCAGCTATATGACCAACGAGAAGTTGCTGAATATCTGTCTCAAGAAACTCAAGGTCATGGAAGAAGATCTCGATAGCCTGGCCGCAAAGGATATTCACGAGTTGCTGCGCGCGTGGGAATTGAAGCACCGTCACCGCGCCGCGGAGTGCGTTACGCAGCACACGCTGTTCCGCAAGGAGACCCGTTGGCCGGGTTACTACTACCGGGGCGACGCCATGAAGGTGGACGACGAAAACTGGCACGTGCTGACTGTTTCGCGTCGCGATCCGCAAACCGGCGAATACACCATGGAGAAGGCGCCTTGTTATCACCTGGTTGCGGACGAAGCGTAGCAACAGTCCCAGGGCGCGAACTCGTGCCTATCGTCTACTTGGCGCAGAA